>NZ_JBHYMS010000057.1:0-47549 GCF_042743185.1 Inquilinus sp. NPDC058860
GCACCGCCCCCTGGATGGCCACGCCCCTTCGGGGCTCGCCATGACGGGGGAGGGGACGGGGAGCCGATCTCGGAGGCTGATCTGCACGCATGGGCGAGTCGCGGCCTCTTCTGGTCTCGCGCCGCCGCTTTCGGCTATGGTGCCGGCCGTTCCCGCGGAAGCCGGCGTCATGACCGTACCCGATCCCTTGACCATCGCCCTGCCCAAGGGCCGCATCCTGGACGAGCTGCGCCCGCTGATGGCGCAGGCCGGGCTGGAGCCGGAGCCGGCCTTCGACGACCCGCGTCATCGCGGCCTGTCCTTCGCCACCAACCATCCGCACATCCGGCTGATCCGGGTTCGGTCCTTCGACGTCGCCACCTTCGTCGCCTTCGGCGCGGCGCAGCTGGGCGTCGCCGGGAACGACGTGCTGATGGAGTTCGACTATCCCGAGCTCTACGCGCCGCTGGACCTCGGCATCGGCGCCTGCCGCCTGGCGGTGGCCGAGCCGGTGGACCTGGCCGAAACCGACGACCCGCGGCGCTGGAGCCACATCCGCGTCGCCACCAAGTATCCGCACGTGACCCGCCGCCACTTCGCCGCCCGCGGGGTGCAGGCGGAGTGCATCAAGCTGAACGGGGCGATGGAGCTGGCGCCGACGCTGGGCCTGTGCCGCCGCATCGTCGACCTCGTCTCCTCCGGCGCGACGCTGGAGGCGAACGGGCTGCGCGAGATCGAGCACATCGCCGACGTCACCTCGCGGCTGATCGTCAACCGCGCCGCCTTCAAGACCCGGCCGGAGGAGATCGCCGGCTGGGTCGACCGTTTCCGGAACGCCGTCCATGCCGCTGCGTCTTGATGCCCGCTCGCCCGGCTTCGCCGAGGATTTCGAGGCCTTCGTCTCCGCCCGCCGCGGCGCCCATGCCGACGTCGCCGGCGCCGTCGCCGCCATCGTGGCCGACACCCGGGCGCGCGGCGACGCGGCGCTGATCGACCATACCGAGCGCTTCGACCGGGTGCGGCTGACGCCGGAGACCCTGAGACTCAGCCCGGAGGAAATCGTCGCGGCCAAGGCCCGGGTCGATGCCGAGACCCTGGCGGCCCTGGACCTGGCCGCCCGCCGGATCGAGTCCTTCCATGCGCGGACCGAGCTGCCGAGCCTGTCCTATGTCGACGAGGACGGCATCGGCCTCGGCGCCCGCTGGACCCCGATCGACGCGGTCGGGATCTATGTTCCGGGCGGCCTCGCCAGCTATCCGAGCTCTGTCCTGATGAACGCGATCCCGGCCCGGGTGGCGGGGGTCGGCCGCATCGCCATGGCGGTGCCGGCGCCGGACGGTGTGCTGAACCCGCTGGTTCTGGCCGCGGCGGAGCGCGCCGGGGTGACCGAGATCTGGCGCGTCGGCGGCGCCCAGGCGGTGGCGGCCCTGGCCTACGGCACCGCCAGCATCCGCCCGGTCGACAAGATCACCGGCCCCGGCAACGCCTATGTCGCCGAGGCCAAGCGCCAGGTCTTCGGCGCCGTCGGCATCGACATGATCGCCGGCCCGTCCGAGATCCTGGTGGTGGCCGATGCCGGCAACGACCCGGAATGGATCGCGGTCGACCTCCTGTCCCAGGCCGAGCACGACACCCATGCCCAGTCGGTGCTGATCACCGACGACGCCGCCTTCGCCGACGCCGTGGCGGCAGCGGTCGACCGGGTGCTGGCGCGGCTGCCCAAGGCGGAGATCGCAGGGGCCAGCTGGCGCGACCAGGGCGGCGTGATCGTGGTCGGTTCGCTGGACGACGCGGCGGCGCTGGTCGACCGGCTGGCGCCCGAGCATCTCGAGCTCGCCGTCGCCGATCCGGACCGCATCGCCGACCGGGTCCGCCATGCCGGGGCGATCTTCCTCGGCCGCCATGCGCCGGAGGCGGTGGGCGACTATGTCGCCGGGCCGAACCATGTGCTGCCGACGGCGCGCAGCGCCCGCTTCGCCAGCGGCCTCAGCGTGTTCGACTTCGTCAAGCGCACCACGCTGGTGCGCTGCGACGCCGCGGGCCTGGCCCGGATCGGTCCGGCGGCGGTGCGCCTGGCCCGGGCCGAGGGGCTGGAAGCGCATGCGCTGTCGATCGCCCAGCGGCTGAAGGGATGAACCGCGAGGCCGGCGACGCGGAGGAGGGGCGTCTCGTCGAGATCGTGATCGACGAGAGCGCCGCCGTCCGCCGGTCGCCGGAGGTGGCGCATGAGCGCCGGGTCGCGATCCACGACCTGATCGAGCAGAACAGCTTCCGCCTGGTCGCGGGGCCGCCCGGCCCCTACCGCCTGCGCCTGCGCATGGAGGAGAACCGGCTGATCTTCGAGATCACGAGCGGAGAGGGGGGCGAGCCCGAGCGGGTGGCGCTGCCGGTCCAGCCCTTCCGCCGGATCATCAAGGACTATTTCCTGGTCTGCGAGATCTACTACGCCGCGATCAAGACCGCGCCGCCATCCAGGATCGAGGCGATCGACATGGGCCGGCGCGGGCTGCACGACGAGGGCTCGGTCATGCTCGGCGAGCGGCTGGCCGACCGGATCGCGATCGACCATGCGACGGCGCGGCGGCTGTTCACGCTGCTCTGCGTCCTGCAGATCCGCGGGTGAGCGATGGCGGGGCCGACCAGCGTCCTCTTCGCCTGCACCCAGAACGCGATCCGCTCGGCGATGGCCGAGGCGATCCTGAAGCATGTGGCGGGGTCGCGCATCTTCGTCGACAGCGTCGGGGTGCGGCCGGACGAGCTCGACCCCTTCGCCGTGGCGGTGATGAAGGAGATCGGCATCGACCTCAGCCGCCACCGGCCGAAGGGCTTCGACGACCTCGAGGACGACAATTTCGACCTGGTGATCTCGCTGTCGCCCGAGGCCCAGCACCGGGCGGTGGAGATGACCCGCACCACCGCCTGCGACCTGGAGTTCTGGAACACCTTCGACCCCACTGCGATCGAGGGCAATCGCGAGGCCCGGCTGGCCGCCTTCCGCCAGGTCCGCGACCTGCTGCTGGCCCGCATCCGCGAGCGCTTCGGCGATCTGGAGAAGGAGCGGGCGTGACAATCGTCTCCCGGGTTTCCCTGAATGGCCGGACCGCGGCACAAAACCGCACAAATTTCTTGACCCGGCAGGTCCGGTCGCCCACTTCTTGGGCGGATTCTCAACATGGCGAGTTTGGATGGCCAAGGAAGATTTGATCGAGTTCTCGGGCACCGTGACCGAGCTACTCCCCAACGCGATGTTCCGGGTGAAGCTCGACAACGACCATGAGGTTCTCGCGCACACCTCGGGCAAGATGCGCAAGAACCGCATCCGGGTGCTGGCGGGGGACCGGGTCAATGTCGAGATGACCCCCTACGACCTGACCAAGGGTCGCATCACCTTCCGCTTCAAGTAACCGCCGTGCCCGGTCAGGGCACGGCCGACGTGCTTATCCTCGCCTCGGCCTCGCCGAGGCGTCTCGATTTGTTGCGCCAGATCGGCATCGTGCCGGACCAGGTCCTGCCCGCCGATCTCGACGAGACCCCGCTGAAGCGCGAGCTGCCCGGCCCGCACGCCCGGCGCCTGGCCCAGGCCAAGGCCGAGGCGATTCGGGCCCGGGCGCCCGGCGGCTTCATCCTGGCGGCCGACACCGTGGTCGGCTGCGGCAGGCGGATTCTGCCCAAGGCCGAGACCGACGCCGAGCTGCGGCAGTGCCTGGAACTGCTGTCCGGCCGGCGCCACCGCGTCCATGGCGGCGTCTGCCTGATCGCGCCGGACGGCACCATACGCCAGCGCCTGGTGCAGAGCAGCGTGATCTTCAAGCGTCTGACCCCGGACGAGATCGACGCCTATGCCGCCTCGGGCGAGGGCCGCGGCAAGGCCGGCGGCTATGCCATCCAGGGGCGGGCGGCGGCGCTGATCCGCGCCATCGAAGGGTCCTATTCCAACATCGTCGGCCTGCCGCTGTTCGAGACCGCGCAACTGTTGCGCGGCGCGGGCTTCCGCTGGTGAAGACGGTCGAGGTCACCTCCACGGACGGCGTGCTGCTGGCCGGCGTGGTGATCGACGGCCGGCTGACCGATCTCGCGGCGGAACGCCTGTCCCAGCCCAGCCTGGCCGGCGCGGTGGTGCTGGCGCGGGTCGAGCGGGTCGACCGCGTCTCGGCCGCCGCCTTCCTCGACATCGGCACCGGCCGCAGCGGCTACCTGCCGCTGCGCGGGCCGGACGCCGACGCGCTGCGCGCCGGCGCGCCGGCGATCGTCCAGATCGTGGCCGACCCCCGGGGCGAGAAGGGGGCCGAGGCCACACGCGACGTGGCCCTGCCCGGCGCCGGGCTGATCCATCTGCCGTTCTCGGCGAGCGTGGCCGTATCGACTCGGCTCGGCCCCGCGGCGAAACGGGACTGGCGGCAGCGCCTCGAAGGCGGCTGGATCGTGCGCGCCGCCAGCGCCGGCATGGCGGTCGACGCGGTGCTGGACGAGGCGACGCGGCTGGCGCGGCGCTGGGAGGCGGTCGCCGACCGCGCCGAGGCCACCCGCGCCCCGGCGCTGCTGGAGCCGGCGCCGGGCGCCGCCCGCCGGCTGATCCTGGACCATCCCGACGCCGCCCGAATCGTCGTCGACGGCGCCGCCCTGCTGCCGCCGCTGCAGCGCTGGGCCGCCACGGCGGTGCCCGGCCTCGCGCCCCGCATCGCCGCCGGCGCCGCGCCGCTGGGCGACGCGCTGGACACGCTGCTGAGCCCGACCGTGCCGCTGCCCTCCGGCGGCAGCATCACCATCGAGGCGACGCGCGCCCTGACCGCGATCGACGTCGATGGCGGCCGGGCGCCCGACCATGTCCGCGCCAACCGCGAGGCGGCGGTGGAGATCGCCCGGCAGCTGCGGCTGCGCAACATCGGCGGCACCGTCGTGGTCGACTTCATCTCGATGCGCCGCGGCGGCGACCGCGCGGCGCTGCTCAACGCCTTCCGCGGCGCGCTGGCCGACGACCCGCTGCGGGTTCAGCTGAGCGAGTCGCTGTCGCCGCTGGGCCTGGCAGAGCTGGCGCGCGAGCGGCGCGGCCAAGCCCTGGCCGACGTCGTCCACGTCTGACGGCGGGCTTGAAGCCGCGTGCCGAAGACCCGATTCTGAGAGCCATGACCACGATCACAGAGACCAAGGGGCGCTGCCCGATCTGCCGCAAGCCGACGGTGCATCAGTACCGTCCGTTCTGCTCGCGCCGCTGTGCCGACATCGATCTCGGCCATTGGTTTTCCGAGGCTTACACGGTCCCGGCGAAGCCCGAGGACGAGGCCGAAGAAACATTGCAGCCGGATGAAGATCAGCGCTAGACAGCCGCCGTCCGGTTTCCTATAAGCACGGCCTCCGCACCGCGGAGCCAACGGCGCCCAGGTAGCTCAGTTGGTAGAGCAGGGGATTGAAAATCCCCGTGTCGGCGGTTCGACTCCGTCCCTGGGCACCATTCTCTCTTCTCATCAGCGACACAGGCGCCTTGCGAGGCGGCCGATTTGGGCCGAGGCCCGATCGGCCGATCAGATCAGCAGCCTGCAACGATCCGATGCCGTCAGAGCAGGAAGGCGTCGGCCGTCAACTCCTGCGTGACGCCGGCGAGGTGGATGGAAACCAATCCGAACCACCAATTGCCCCCCACATCGATCACGACGTCGGTGCCGTCCCCGGATCGAACGAGGCGAACTTCGCGGCTCGCGCCGCTGAACTCGTCGTATCCGATGAAGGTGAGGTTCGAGGGCAAGCCGTTGATCGGAGGGCGCCAGTCGGTAAATTCGCTGAGGATGGACAGGTCGATCTTGTCCTGCTCTTGCGCATTGAACGTGAAATCGGTGATCACGTCCGGATCGTCCGGGCGGCTGGCCTCGATCCAATTGAAGACGAACACATCATTTCCGGCGCCGCCGGTGATCTGGTCCGAGCCTGTGGAGTTGGACATGATGGTGTCGTTCCCATCCCCACCATCGAGTTCGAAATGTGTTCCGGCAGGAGAAAATGTGGGATCGGCACCGAGGAAGATCAGATCGTCGCCGCTCTCACCATAGACGTGGCCATTATTTGTCGGAGCCTTAAAGTCCACAGTCGCATACAGCAGGTCGTTGCCGGCCCCGCCGTGTACGAGCGTATTGTTGCCCATGAAGTTGATCGTGTCGTTGCCGTCGCCGCCATAGAGGCGGTCATTCGCCACGACCGCGCGGGTGCGCGTGTCGATAACATCGTCTCCGGCGCCGCCGAAGATGGTGTTCTCTCCTCCTGTGGGATAGTCGGCATCGATACGCACTGTATCAACGCCGTCACCGAGGAGGATCAGGCTGGACCTGCCAATCAGGAGTTGATCGTCGCCGGAGCCGGCGAGAACAATTGCATTGTCGCCCGTGTCGATCGTGTCGTTGCCGCGTCCTGCGAGGATGAGGTCGGCCTCTGCATCCAGGCCAAAGTCTTCCCTCGCGTCGATCACGTCGTTGCCATCGAGCCCGAGGATCAGGTCCGAGGCAGCCGTGCCGGTGAGGCTGTCATCCGCCATGGTCCCGATGATCAGGTTCGGCAAAGCGGCCAGGGCGTTGTCGATATAGTCCCGGATGTCCGTGCTGTCGAACGGCAGTGCGGCTTCGAGTGCTGAAATGCGCATCGACGTTTCCCCCATCTGGCTTGCCGCCGGCTCACCTCACGGGAAAGGCCTTTTGTCCCGGCCGATATCGGCGGCTTCGATTTTCCAGGCTCATTAGGACCGCGATCGATCCAATTTGATTTTATTCTGTCTGATGGCGGTCGGCAATGAGGGGGCCGTTGTAGAGAAGCGGAAACGGACGCCAGCGGATCTGCCGGCGTCCGCTTCTGGGTAATCCCGCTACTCCGCCGGCGCCGCGGCCACCCGCCGCGGCCGCTCCAGGTCGGGCAGGAAGACCGTGAGCAGCCCGATCAGCGGCAGGAAGGAGCAGAGGCGATAGACGAAGCCGATGCTGGTCAGGTCCGCGACCTCGCCCAGCACCGCGGCGCCGATGCCGCCCATGCCGAAGGCGAAACCGAAGAACAGGCCGGCGATCGTGCCGGTCTTGCCCGGCACCAGCTCCTGCGCATAGACGACGATGGCGGAGAAGGCCGAGGCCAGGATCAGGCCGATGATGATGCTGAGGACCACCGTGCCGGTCAGCCCGACATAGGGCATGGCCAGGGTGAAGGGCAGCACGCCCAGGATCGAGCCCCAGATCACGACCTTCCGGCCGAAGCGGTCGCCGATCGGGCCGCCCGCCACCGTGCCCACGGCGACGGCGCCGAGGAAGATGAACAGGTGGATCTGCGCCTCCTGCACCGACACGCCGAAGGTCTGGATCAGGTAGAAGGTGAAGTAGCTCGTCAGGCTGGCCAGGTAGACGTACTTCGAGAACACCAGCAGGCCGAGAATGCCGAGCGACAGGCCCACCTTGCCGCGCGACAGGTCGACCGGCGCGACGGGACGGCGCGGCTTGGCGGCCTGGCTGCGCCGATGCCGCTGGTACCAGGCGCCGACGCCGGTCAGCACCAGGATGGCGAGCAGGGCGGCGGCCGAGAACCAGCCGATGCTGGCCTGGCCGCGCGGCAGCACGATGAAGGCGGCGAGCAGCGGGCCGATCGCCGAGCCGATGTTGCCGCCGACCTGGAACACCGACTGCGCGAGGCCGTGCCGTCCGCCCGAGGCCAGCCGGGCGATGCGCGAGGATTCCGGATGGAACACGGCGGAGCCCATGCCGACCAGGGCCGCGCCCAGCAGCAGCAGCGGGAAGGTCGGGGCCACCGAGAGCACGACGAGGCCGACCAGGGTGAAGCCCATGCCAAGCGGCAGCGAATAGGGCTGCGGCTTGCGGTCGGTGTACAGGCCGATCGCCGGCTGCAGGATCGAGGCGGTCAGCTGGAACACGAAAGTGATGAGCCCGACCTGGCCGAAATCGAGGCCGAAATCCGAGGCGAGCATCGGATAGAGCGCGGGCAGCAGCGACTGCATCATGTCGTTCAGCAGGTGGCTGAAGCTGATCGCGGCCAGGATGGTGAAGACCGTTCCGTCGGTTTCGGGCCTGCGGCCCAGGGTTCCGCTCGTCATTCCGGTAGTCCCGATGGCCGCTGAGCGGCCATCACTAAGGCGCCCGGAGGCGGGAGTGCCTCCGGTTTGGGCAAAGATACGCCTTTCGTGACGCCCTGCTTTCGTGGTTTGGTCTATTAGCTTCGAGACTGGGCCATGGTTCGCAACACCGCCCCCTTCGACTACGAGGACACGCCCCGCGCGGTCATCGCGGTCGGCAACGACTATCCGGCGCACTACGTGATCCTGCCGCATCGCCATCGGCGGTCGCAGCTGCTGTACGGCAGCAACGGCGTGCTCATGGTCCGGACCGAGGCGGGGCGCTGGGTGGTGCCGCCGGAGCGCGCGGTCTGGATCCCGGGCGGCATCACCCATGACGTGCAGCCGATCGGGGCGGTGAAGGTCCGCAGCGTCTATGTCGAGCCCGACGCCGTCCCCGGCCTGCCGGCCGACTGCCGGGTGGTCGGCGTCTCGGCCCTGATGAGCAGCCTGCTGATGGAGGCGGTGGACCTGCCGCTGGAATACGACCTCGACGGCCGCGACGGGCTGGTCATGGCGCTGATCCTGCAGGAGATCGCGCGCATGCCGGTGCTGCCGCTGAACCTGCCGCTGCCGGGCCATGCGGCGCTGGCGGCGCGCTGCCGGCGGTTCCTGGAAGGGCCGACGCCGCACGACACGATCGACGACTGGTGCGGCGCGCTGGGCATGAGCCGCCGGGCCTTCACCCGGCTGTTCCGGCAGGAGACCGGCCTCAGCCTCTCCGGCTGGCGGCAGCAGGCCTGCCTGTTCGCGGCCCTGCCGCGGCTGGCGGCGGGCGAGGCGGTGACAACCGTCGCCCTCGATCTCGGCTATGACAGCGCCGCCGCCTTCACCACCATGTTCAAGCGCCTGCTCGGCGCGCCGCCCAGCCGCTACTTCGCGGCGGGCGCGAACGGCGCTTCCGGCCCCAGCCCGTAGGAGGTGACGCGCAGCGCCTCGCGGATGTCGGGGATCGCCGCCTCCGCCGCCGCGTAGCCCAGGTCGATCAGCTCCGCCGCCCGGTCGAACTCGGCGGCGCCGATATGGCCGAGCCTGGGGTCGATCGCCACATCCGGCGGCTCCGCCGCCAGGCGGGTGCGGCCCATGCGGTCGAGGATGATGTTGAGCGAGGCCATCATCACCCCGAACAGGCTCGGCATGTCCGGGTCGCGCCGGAACAGCTTGCGGGCGACGCCGTTGATGCCGCCCAGCAGCATGCCGCCCGGCATCAGCTCGAGGATGTCGAAGCCGGCGATGCGGGCATAGCCGCCCTCAGGCACCCGGGTCCGGCCCATGATGTCGCCGTTGAGGTTGACCGCGATCACCACCTCGGCCCCCAGCGCGCGGCAGACCGAGACCGGCACCGGGTTGACCAGGGCGCCGTCCACCAGCATGTGGCGGCCGATGTGTCGCGGCGGGAACACGCCCGGCAGGGCGTAGGAGGCTTGGACCACCTCCGACACCCGGCCCTCGCGCAGGCAGACCTCATGGCCGGTGAACAGGTCGACGCAGACGGCGCCGAAGGGCACGCCGAGATCCTCGACCCTGAGGTCGCCGAAGCTCTGGTCCAGGAGCCGCCCCAGCTTGCGGCCGCTGATCAGGGCAGGCAGGCCGAGGCCGAAATCGAGATAGGACACCATTCGCTGCCGGTTCAGCCCGCGTGCCCAGGATTCGAGCATGTCGAGCCGGCCGGAGAGATGGGCGGCGCCGGCCAGGGCGCCGACCGAGGTGCCGCACACCACCTGCGGCTTGATGCCGGCGGCGTCGAGCGCCCGCAGCACGCCGATATGGGCCCAGCCGCGGGCGATGCCGCCGCCGAGCGCCAGCCCCAGGACCGGCGGGGCCGTGCCGCCGGAATCAACGGTCATGAGACCCGCCGGATGCGGCCGTCGACCTTCGGCGACACGGTCTTCATCGCGGTGACGTAGTCCATCACCACCGTCGCCATCAGCCGTGCGGCCGAAGTGTCGATCAGCACCTTGCCCTTGGTGAAGGCGGCATAGCCGTCGCCGCCACCGGCCATGTAGTCGTTGGTGGCGACGCGGTAGACCGTGGCGTCGTCCAGCGGCTTGCCGTCGACCGTGACCGAGATCACCCGGCTGCCGGGCGGCTTGGCGGGGTCCCAGACGAAGGCGAGGCCGGAGACCTGCGGGAAGCGGCCGGCGACACCCTCGACCTGGGACACGCCGTTCTCCAGCGCCGCGCGGATCTCCGCGCCGGTCAGCTCCAGCAGCACCGCGACATTGCCGAAGGGCAGCTCGGCCAGGATATCCTTGCGCGTCAGCTGGGTACCGGCGGCGATCAGCCGGTCGCCGCGCACGCCGCCGCCGTTGACGATCGCCATCTGGGCGCCGGAGACGCCCCATCGCAACCCGTCGGCGATCAGGTTGCCCATCGTCGTCTCCTGGGTGCGGACGGCGCCGCGCTGGCTGTCGAGCTCGACCGAGGTGGTGCCGATGACGATGCCCAGCGCGTCGTCCAGCGCCTTGTTGAAGGCATCGACCTTGCCCTGGATCTCCGGGTCCGGCTCGACCCCCGCGGTCGGGCGCACCTCCCAGCTCGGAAGCACCGCGATCACCGGCCCGTCCTTGGTGTCGCGGGTCGAGATCTCCAGCTCGACCACGCCGAGATAGTGCGAATCGTAGCCGGCTTTGAAGATCAGGACGTTGTTCTCGTAGAACATGATCGGGTCGTGGTCGTGCCCGCCCAGCACCAGGTGCAGGCCCTTGACCGACTGCGCCAGCTGCCGGTCCTGGGAGATGCCGAGATGGGTCAGCGCCACCAGGATGTTGGCGCCCTCGGCCTTCAGCGCCTCGACCGCCTGTTTCGCCGTGGTGATGATGTCGGGGAAGCTGATGTCGGGGCCGGGGCTCGACAGCACCGCCGTGTCCGGCGTCAGGATGCCGAGGAAGCCGATGGTGTAGTCGCCGACCTTGCGGGTGGCGGTGGCGACGCCGCCGCCGAAGGGCTTGCCGTCCTTGCCCAGGACATTGGCGCCGAGCCAGGGGAACTTCGATTCGCCGATCCGCTGCGACGCCAGCTCCGGCCCGTAGTCGAATTCGTGGTTGCCCCAGACCGCGTAGTCGACGCCGACCGCGTTGAACAGGTCGATCATCTGCGAGCCCTTGGTCAGGCCCGACATCACCGAGGGCGACAGCGTGTCGCCGCCGAAGGTGGTGATGCTGTGCGGGTTCTCGGCACGGGCCTGCTTCAGCAGGGTCGCCAACTGGCCGAAGCCGCCCTGGCCGCGCACCGGCCCGATCTCGTAGACGTCGTTGACGTGCAGGAAGGTCAGGCGCAGCGGGGCGGCCGCCGCCCATCCCGGCAGGGGCGCGGTGGCGAAAACGGTGGCGAGCATGACCTGGCGGCGCGACGGGCCCTGCATGGCTGGATCTCCCTCCGGATGGTGGTGCCAGAATGGACCGGCCCGCGGCCCGGTGTCATCCTCCGCCGCGTTGCGACGCGGTGACAAGTGAGCGGATCGGATGACACGGGATACCCTTTACCATCCGGCCACCGCCGACACTTCTCGTACCGTGCCGAGCTACTGGGAGGACACTGCCGGCCCGGCACCCGAGGGCTGCGCGCCGCTGGCCGGCGACGAGGCCTGCGACGTCGCCGTGATCGGCGGCGGCTATACCGGCCTTTCGGCGGCGCTGCACCTGGCCCGCGACCTCGGTGTCGATGTCCGGGTGCTTGAGGCGGGGCCGATCGGCTGGGGTGCCTCCGGCCGCAACGGCGGCTTCAACTGCGTCGGGGCCGCCAAGCTGTCCGGCCCGGCGATGCTGCAGCGGGTCGGCCGCGACGAGGTGCGGCGCTACTACGCCGCCCAGGTCGAGGCGACCGAGCTGGTGGCGACGCTGGCCCGGGACGAGGGCATCGATCTCGACCGCCAAGGCGACGGCGTCATCAGCGTCGCCCACAAGCCGAGCCGGATGCGCGAGCTGGAGGAGGATGCGCGCTGGGACCGCGAGGTCTCCGGCCTGGTCTCGACGCTGTGGAGCCGGGACGAGCTGCGCGAGCGCGGTCATGCCGGGCCGGAGGCGCATGGCGCGCTGCACCACGCCGCCGGCTTCGGCCTGCATCCGCTGAAATACCATCGCGGCCTGACCCGCGCCGCCCTGGCGCGCGGCGCCCGGATCCACGAGCGCAGCCGGGTCATCGGCTGGGAGCGGGAGGGCGGCGGGCACCGCCTGGTCACCGCGGGCGGCTCGCTGCGGGCGGAGCGGGTGCTGATCGCCACCAACGGCTACACCACCGACGGGCTGCATCCCCATCTGGCCGGCACCTTCCTGCCGGCCCTGTCGAACATCGTCGTCACCCGGCCGCTGACCGAGGCGGAGCGCACGGCCCAGGGCTGGACCACCGGGACGCCGCTGTCCGACACCCGCAACCTGCTGTTCTACTTCCGGCTGCTCACCGATGGCCGGCTGCTGCTCGGCGCCCGCGGCGGCACCTGGGGCAGCCCGGAGGCGGCGGCGAAATATCGGCGCTGGCTGGAGGGGCGGATCGGCATCGCCTATCCCGCCTGGCGCGGGATCGAGACCACGCATTTCTGGTCCGGCCTGGTTTGCCTGTCGGCCAATCTGACGCCGATGGTGGGTCAGGTGCCGGACGATCCGGGCGTCTGGTACGCGCTGGCCTATCACGGCAATGGCGTGGCCAGCGCCGGCTGGGCCGGCCGCGCCGTCGCCCACGCCATGACCGGCAGCCCGGTGCCGGGCGTCGGCATCCCGGCGCTGATGGCGACGCCGCCGACGCGCTTCCCGCTCGGCGCCCGCCGGCGCTGGCTGCTGAAGGCCGCCTACATCAAGTTCATGCTGCAGGATCTTCTCTGAGAGCCTTGGCTCTGACGCCGGGGCAGCTCCGCAGTCTCGGCATTTGGCGAGGCGGCCGGCCGGACCGTAGCCTGCCTGCATGCCGACCTGCGGAGCGACGCCGTGAAGATCCTGACCCTGCAGAACAACGACCGCACCCCTTCGGGCCTGATCGGCGAGGCGATCGCGGAGGCGGGCGGGGCCGAGGATGTGCGCTTCCCCGATCATGGCGATGCCGTGCCGGCCGACGCCTCCGGCCATGACGGGCTGCTGGTGCTGGGCGGGGGCCAGTTCGCGGGCGACGATGCCGCCCATCCCTATCTGCCGGCGGAGCTGGCCGCGATCCGCGCCTTCGCCGCCGCCGGCAAGCCGGTGCTGGGCATCTGCCTTGGCGCCCAGCTGCTGGCCCGGGCGCTGGGCGGGACGGTGCGCCGCCACCACACGCCGGAGGTCGGCTTCACCGCGATCGAGGCGACCGAGGCCGCTGCATCAGACCCGCTGCTGTGCGGCCTGGCGCCGCTGCCGAAGCTGATGCATTGGCACTACGACACCTTCGACCTGCCGCCGGGCGCGACGCTGCTGGCGACCAACGCGGTCTGCCCGAACCAGGCGTTCAGCGCCGGCCCGGGCGTGTACGGGCTGCAGTTCCATCTCGAGGTCACGGCCGACATCGTCCAGGGCTGGGTCGACGCCACTTCAGACTGGGTGCCGCGGGAGCTCCCGGACTTCTTCGCGGCCTATCGCACGCAACTGGCCGAGCATTGCCCGGCCTCGGCCCGCTTCGCCCGACAGGTCGGGCTGTGCTGGATGGAGATGGTCCGGGCAGCGCGCGCGGAGAGCCAGCGGGCGGCCTGAGGGCGGGCGATGACCTTCGACGATGTCTGCGCCATCGCCCTGGCCTGGCCCGGCGTCGAACGGTCGACCTCCTACGGCACGCCGGCGCTGAAGGTGAAGGGCAAGCTGCTGACCCGGCTGCGCGAGGACGGCGAGACGCTGGTCGTGCCCGGCGTCGGCTTCGACGAGCGCGAGATGCTGATCGAGGCCGAGCCCGAGGTGTTCCACCTCACCCCGCATTACCGCGACTGGCCGATCGTGCTGATGCGGCTGCCGAAGGCCAGTGCGGATGCGGTCGAGGCCCTGCTGCTCCGGCGCTGGCGCGAGCTCGCGCCGAAGCGGCTGGTGAAGGACTTCGACGCGGCTGCGGGCTGATCCTCAAGTATCCGGTTCAGCTCTTCAGTTGTGATTTGATCTCTTATTGTCATTGCCGGGCTTGACCCGGCAATCCAGGGGCCATCCAGAGCGGCTTCGACATTCCCTGGATGCCCGGGTCAAGCCCGGGCATGACAGCATAAAAATGATCGGATTTCCAAATCCATAGGTCTGTCATCTTTAACCGGACGACCCGCGGTTGATCAGCCCGGCAGCATCCGGCGCAGCACGCCGTCGCGCAGCGCATAGTGATGGATCAGTGCCGCGGCGGCATGCAGCCCGGCCAGGATGATGATCGCCCAGGCGACCGTGTCGTGCAGCCCGCCGATCCTGTGCGCCAGGTCGGGATCGGGCGCGAAGGCCGCCGGCACGTCGAACAGGCCGAAGAACTGGAACGGCTCGCCCTGCGCCCAGCGGAACAGGAAGCCCAGCACCACCTGCGCCGCCAGCAGCAGGTACAGCGCCCGATGCGCCGCCTTGGCCGCCAGGTGCTGCAGGCCGGTCGTCGCCGGCGGCAGGCGGCGGCCCCGGCCGCCGCGCCAGGCGAGCCGCGCGATCAGCACCACGGTCAGCAGCAGCCCGAACGAGATGTGCAGCGACTGCGCACCCTTCCGCAGCGGCGTGCCGCGCGGCAGGAAGCCCCAGATCTCCGCCAGCGCGAACAGCGCGATGACGAGCGCCGCGGTCAGCCAGTGCAGCAGGATGGTCGCCCGGTCGTAGCGGCCCGCGGGCTGGTCGGTCGGGGCCGCGGTCATGGCGGCCGGCTGGATCGTCATCTCGATGCTCGTGGCTGTGTTGGCAGTGGCTCTTGCGGCCTCGGCCTGTTCGCCTATACAGCCAGCGGAGATACGATCAATACGCAAGACAATTCGACGCAGCGGCGCATCACAGCCGCGCCATCAGCATGGCGAAGCGGGTCAGGCCCTCCGGCCAGGGGCCGTGGCCGCTGGCGCCGTCGAGGCCGCCGGCGTCGCCGGCATCGATGAACTGGCTGCCCCAGGCGGCCGCGAGGTCGTCGGCCACGGCCAGAGCGCAGCGCGGGTCGCTGGCGCTGGCGACCAGCAGGGAGGGGAAGGGCAGCGGGTCCCGTGGCACAGCCTCGTAGCCGGGCACGCCGGCCGGGTCCGGCGGCGCCACCAGCAGCGCCCCGGCGACGCGGCCGTTCAGGCGCGGGGCGGCGAAGGCGACGGCCAGCACGCCCAGCCCATGGGCGATCAGCACCACCGGCTTGTCGGCGGCATCGACCGCGGCGACCAGGGCGTCGACCCGGCTGCCTCGGTCCGTCGGGTCACCGGCGCTGCCGACCCAGCGCGCGGTCTTCAGCCGCGATTGCCAGCGCGACTGCCAATGCCCCTCGTCCGGCGAAGCCAGGCCGGGGACCATGAGGATGTGGGCGTCGGAAGATTTCATGACGAATGTGCTACCGATCAGACCCCGGCCTTGTCCAGGGCGGCGGCGAGGGCCCGGAACGGCAGCTCGACGCAGTCGTGCCGGCTGCGCACGGCGCGGACCGGGGTGAAGATCTCCAGCTCCGGCCAGGGCGGCGCGGCCCCCTCGCGCAGCATCGGCTTGATCCTGGCGGCGGCCTGGCGCAGCGCCGCCGGGGCCTGGCCGATCGCCTGCTCGGCGATCAGGGCCGCCGACGCCTCGCACAGCACGCAGCCGCGCACCAGATGGCCCAGCGTCGCCACCTTGCCATCGGCGAGGGTGAGGTCGATGGTCACCCGATCGCCGCAGAGCGGGTTGTCGATCATCGCCGACCCGTCCGGCTCGGGCAGCCGCCCGGCGCCGGTTGCCGCTCGCGCCTTCTGCAGGATCGCCTGGTCGTAGAGCGCGTCGATCATCGCGTCGGCACCTTGGCGGCGGCGGTCAGGGTCGACAGCGTCTCCGGCGTGTCGACGTCGAACAGCACGGCGGTGTCGCCGGCCTCGATCTCCACCACCTCGTCGGCATGCTCGCCGATCAGGTGGCGGGCGCCGACGTCGCCGGCGACCGACGCCATGGAAGGGAAGAAGCGGCGGTCCCACAGCACCGGGTTGCCGCGCTTGCCCTGATGGGTCGGCACCACGATCGAGCGGCCCTCCGTCGGCGCATAGGCGGCGACCAGCCGCTCGATCAGCTTCGCGCTGATCCGCGGCATGTCGCCCAGGCAGACGATGGCGGCGTCGATCTCGTGCGGCAGCGCCGCCAGCCCGGCGGCGAGCGAGGTGCTGAGCCCTTCGGCATAGCGCGGATTGGCGGTGAAGGTGACCGGCCGACCCGTCAGCGCCGCCTCGACCTGCTCGCGTTCGTGTCCGGTGACGACGACGACCGGGCCGATACCCTTGGTTCCCAGCGCGGCGTCGACGGCGTGCGCCACCATCGGCTTGCCCTCGACCGGGGCCAGCAGCTTGTTCAGCTCGCCCATGCGGCGCGATTGTCCGGCCGCCAGCACCACCACGCCGACATTCGGCGCATGCGGCATGCCGTTGCCGTCGGCGGCACGGTCGCGGGGCAGGGGGCGGCTGGGGATCTCGGCCAGGAGGCCGCCGACGCCCATCGCCATGACGTCGAGGCGGGTGACGGTCAGGCCGGCGGCGATGCGCTGCAGCACCCAGTCGAAGCCGTTCAGCTTGGGCGACCGGGCGCAGCCGGGCAGGCCCAGCACCGGCATGGCGCCGATGCGGCCCATCAGGATCAGGTTGCCCGGATCGACCGGCATACCGAAATGCTCGACGATGCCGCCCGAGGCCTCGATCGCCGCCGGCAGCACGTCGCGCCGGTCGGTGATCGCCGAGGCGCCGGCGATCAGCAGCAGGTCGAGGCCGAGATTCTGCACCATGCGGATCTCGCTGGTCAGCGCCGGGGCCCTGTGGTCCGACCGGCGCTCCCGCGCCAGCGTGCCGCCCAGCCGGGCCAGCCGCTCCGCCGTCACCTGGGCAGTCTTGTCCAGCACGGTCGGCTTGGTGGTCGGCAGCTTCGTCTGGATCAGCCCGACCTTGAGCGGCCGGTAGCGGGCCAGGCGCAGCGCCGGGCCGCGCTCGGGCAGCACCGACATCACCTCGACCAGCGACACCGCATCGGTCGGCGCGGCGAAGGGGATGATCTTGATGGTCGCCACCATCTGCTTGGGCGCGACCTCGGCCCATTCCGGCAGGGTGGCGATGGTGATCGATTCGTCGAGACGGTTCAGCCGGTCGATCCGCTCACGGTCGATCACCACGACACCGGCCGCCTCGGCATAGAGGTTGACCCGGCCGGTGAAGGCGGCGCTGGCGCTCAGCCCCGGCCCCTGCACGGCCGCGGCCACCCGCTCGGCCGCCTGGTCCTCATGGATGTCGCTGCGCTCCAGCCGCGCCGCCTGCACCTCCTCGACGCCGGCGGCCTTGAGCGCCGCGATGTCGGCCTCGCTCAGCCGCCGTCCCTTGCGGAACACCGTGTCGCCGGCGGCGACGGCGTGGGCCAGGATGGCGCCGGCGGCCTCGGCGACAGGCAGGGAGCCGAAGATCACGCGGGGGCCTTTCCGTGCGGTTCGGCGCCGTGCAGCACCGCGGTCATCTGCGCCATCACCGCGATCGCGATCTCGGCCGGGGAGACGGCGCCGAGGGCGAGGCCGGCCGGCCCGTAAATTCGGGCCAGCGCGTTCGCGCCGTGGCCACGCGCGGTCAGCCGCTCGATCCGCCCGGCATGGGTCTTCCGGCTGCCGAGCGCGGCGATGTAGAAGGCAGGCGACCGCAGCGCCACGTCGAGCGCCGGGTCGTCCAGCTTGGGGTCGTGGGTCAGGGTGACGACCGCGGTGCGGCCGTCCGGCTTCAGCGCGGCGAGGCCGTCATCCGGCCATTCGGTGCTCACCTTGACGCCCGGGAAGCGCTCATCCGAGGCGAAGGCGCGGCGCGGGTCGATCACGGTGACGTCGTAGCCGGCCAGCGCCGCGATCGGCGCCAGGGCCTGGGCGATGTGGACGGCGCCGACGATGGCCAGCCGCAGCGGCGGCACGAAGGCCTGGATGAACAGCTTGCCGTCCGCGGCCGTGCGGCTGCGGTTGTGGCGCAGCGCCTCCTCGATGGCGCCCCGCAGCGCCGGGTCGACCGGCAGGTCGCCGGTCACGGCGCCGTCGATCACCAGGGACTGGGCTCCGCTGGCCAGGTCGGTGATCAGCGCCGCGGTCTTGTGCTCGGCGCGGGCGGCCTGCAGCGCGTCGAGGATCTCGCGCTTCACGACAGCCGCTCGACGAAGACCTGGACCTTGCCGCCGCAGGCCAGACCGACATCCCAGGCCTGCTCGTCGGTGACGCCGAAATCGAGCAGGCGCGGCTTGCCGTCCGCCATCACCTCCAGCGCCTCGCGCACCACGGCGCCCTCGATGCAGCCGCCGGAGACCGAGCCCTGCATCCGGCCGTCGCCGTCGATCACCAGCTGGCTGCCGGCCGGGCGGGGCGAGGAGCCCCAGGTCGAGACCACCGTCGCCAGCGCCACCGGATGCCCCTCGGCGGCCCATGCCGAGGCCTGGGCCAGCACATCGTCATGATCGCTCATTGCACCACCTCCTGCTGGGCGGCGAGGTGCCGCCATCGGGCCATGCGTCTGTCGCCCCGCGCAGAGTCCTCGGCCAGCACATCCACCAGCGCGGCCAGGCTGGCCAGGCTGTGGACCGGTCGGAACTCGTCGACATGCGGCATCAGGGCGCGCGCCCCCATAGATCTTGGCGCATACCCGTCCCAGCGCAACAGGGGGTTCAGCCAGATCAGCCGGCGGCAGCTGCGGTGCAGCCGGTCGATCTCGTCCTCCAGCCGGTCGCCGGCGTCGCGGTCGAGCCCGTCGGTGATCAGCAGCACCACGGCGCCCTGGGCCAGCACGCGGCGGCCCCAGACCCGGTTGAACTCGGCCAGGCAGGCGCCGATGCGGGTGCCGCCGCCCCAGTCCTGCGCGGCCCGGCCGACGCGGTCGAGCGCGTCGTCGACGTCGCGGCGGCGCAGCTGGCGCGTGATGTTGGTCAGCCGGGTGCCGAAGACGAAGCTGTGCACCCGGTCGCGCTCGGTGGTCACCGCGTGCAGGAAGTGCAGCAGCATGCGGGAATACTGGCTCATCGAGCCGGAGATGTCGCACAGCACCACCAGCGGCGGCGGCCGGGTTCTGCGGATGCGCCGGGCCAGGTCGATGGAATGGCCGCCAGCGCGCAGCGACTGGCGCAGCGTCTGGCGCATGTCGACCAGCGGTGCCGAATGGTGCGGGGCGTAGCGCCGGGTCGGCACGTCGCGCACCGGCAGGCGGAAGCGCGCGATCGCGGCCCTGGCGCGGGCCAGCTCCTCGGCGCTCATCTGCTCGAAATCCTTGTGCTGCAGCTTCTCACGCTCGGAGAAGGTCAGGCTGGCATCGACCTCCAGCTCCGGCGGTTCCTCGGCATCGTCGGGCGCCTCGCCGCGGCCGGGCTGGTTGCGGTCGGCGAAGGCTTCGGCGACGCGGCGGTTGACCGCACGCTCCTCCTCGCGGCCGGTGCGGATCTGCGGCAGCATCAGCGTCATGGCGCGCTTCAGCATGTCCGGGTTGCGCCAGAACAGGTGGAAGGCCTGGTCGAAGATCTCGCGCTGGTCGCGCCGGTTCACCAACGTGGCGTGCAGCGCCCAATAGACGTCCTGCCGGCTGGCGATGCCGACCGTCTCCAGCGCCTCCAGCGCCGCCAAGGTGCGGCCGGGCCCGACCGGCAGGCCGGCGGCGCGCAGGGCACGACAGAACTGCATGACGTTGAGGGCGAGGCGGCCCTTCTCCGGACCATCCGAGGCCGCGGGGGCGTTCATACCGGCATGGTCACCGCGGCGGCGGCCGCGGCGTTGATCTCCGCCCGCATCTCGGACAGGAGCCGCGCCGCCTCGGCGCCCTGGATGCGCTCGATGTCGTCCTGGTACTTCAGGATGGTGCCCAGCGTGTCGCGCACCACGTCGGGGTCCAGCTCCAGCACGTCCAGCTCGGTCAGCGCCTGGGCCCAGTCCAGCGTCTCGGCCACGCCGGGGTGCTTGAACAGGTCCAGGCGGCGCAGCTTCTGGACGAAGGCGACGATCTGGGCGCTCAGCGCCTCCGGCGTGCCCGGCGCCTTGGCGTGCAGGATGGCGCGCTCGCGCTCGGCATTCGGGTAGTCGACCCAGTGGTAGAAGCAGCGGCGCTTCAGCGCGTCATGGATCTCGCGGGTGCGGTTCGAGGTGACGATGACGATCGGCGGCTCCGCCGCCTTGATGGTGCCGAGCTCCGGGATCGTCACCTGGAAGTCGGACAGCACCTCCAGCAGGAAGGCCTCGAACGGCTCGTCGGTGCGGTCCAGCTCGTCGATCAGCAGCACGGCGGGGCCGGCGACGTCGGGCTCCAGCGCCTGCAGCAGCGGCCGGCGGATCAGAAAGCGCTCGGCGAAGATGTCGCTGGCCAACTGGTCGCGGTCCTGCACGCCGCCGGCCTCGGCCAGGCGGATCTCCAGCATCTGGCGCTGGTAGTTCCACTCATAGACCGCGGCGGCGATGTCGAGCCCCTCATAGCATTGCAGCCGCACCAGGCGCCGGCCCAACGTCGCCGCCAGCACCTTGGCGATCTCGGTCTTGCCGACCCCGGCCTCGCCCTCCAGGAACAGCGGCCGCCTCAGCCGCAGGGCCAGGAACAGCGCGGTCGCCAGCGGCCGGTCGGCGACATAGTCGCCGCGCGACAGCAAAGCGAGGGTCTCCTCGACGGAGGCAGGCAGAGCGTTCATCGGACGAATCCCAATTTTCCCGCAGGATACGGGTATGGACGGGCAGGGGCCAGTGCCAGCGCTGCCGCGGGCCGTCACGCGGCTGTCACCGCCCCGTCGTCAATCCGTCGCCGCCGATGTGGTTCCTTCCGCGCTCTCGAAGAAGGGGAGGAACCGATGTTCGACACTGCCTTCACGATCCGCCGGCGGACGCTGGTCGGCGGCCTGGTCGCTGCGGCCGCGCTGACCCGTGCCGGGACTGCCGGTGCCGCCGTCGCGCCGGCCGCGCCCGAGGGGACCGCGGCCGAGCTGGCCCGCAACACCGCCTATTGGGACGAGGTGCGCCAGCTCTACGCGGTGACCGGCGAGATCACCAATCTGGAGAACGGCTACTGGGGCATCATGGCCGAGCCGGTGCGCCGCAAATATCTGCGCCTGACCGACATGGTGAATCGCGACAATTCCTTCTACGCCCGGGCCAAGTCCGGCGCGGACCTCGAGGCCGTGCGCCAAGCCGTGGCGGCCGCGGTCGGTGCGGCGCCGGAAGAGATCGCCCTGACCCGCGGTGCCACCGAGGCGCTGCAGCTCCTGATCGGCAACTACAACCGGCTGCAGCCCGGCGACACGGTGATCTATTCCGACCTCGACTATGATTCGATGCAGTACGCGATGAACGCGCTGAAGGCCCGGCGCGGCGTCGAGGTGGTGAAGTTCGCGCTGCCGGAGCCGGCGACGCGCCAGGCCGTGCTGGACTCCTATGCCCAGGTGCTGGCCGCCAACCCGAAGGCCCGCCTGCTGCTGCTGACCCATATCAGCCACCGCACCGGCCTGGTGATCCCGGTCGCCGAGGTGGCGGCCATGGCCAGGGCGCGCGGGGTGGATGTGATCGTCGACGCCGCCCATTCCTGGGGCCAGATGGATTTCCGGGTGACCGACCTGGGCGCCGATTTCGTCGGCTTCAACCTGCACAAATGGATCGGCGCGCCGCTGGGCGTCGGCTTCCTCTACATCCGCAAGGACCGGATCGCCGACATCGACCGCGACATGGGCGACGAGGACTGGCCGGAGGCCGATATCCGCTCCCGCGTCCACACCGGCACGGTGAACTTCGCCGCGGTGCTGGCGGTGCCGCAGGCGATCGCCTTGCACCAGGAGATCGGCGCCGCGCGGAAGCAGGCGCGGCTGCGCTACCTGCGGGACACCTGGGTGTCCAGGGTGAAGGGCTTCAAGGACCTGCAGATCCTGACTCCGGACGAGCCTGGCCTGTATGGCGCCATCACCTCGTTCCGCCTGGCCGGCCGGACCGACAAGGCGGCGAACGACGCGATCGTGGCGACGCTGCGCGACACCCACGGCGTGCTGACGGTGCGGCGCGCCGGCGTGGCCGCGGGCCAGTGCATCCGGGTGACCCCGGCCCTCTACACGCAGGAGGCCGACCTGGACAAGCTGGTGCGGGCGCTGGCGACGGTGACCGGCTCGACCGCCGGGTAGCTTCAGGTGTTAGATACGGCATGACTGACCTGAAGAACCGGGTGGCCCTGGTCACCGGCGGCTCGCGTGGCATCGGCAAGGCGGTCGGCCTGGCGCTGGCCGAGGCGGGCGCGGCGGTCGCCGTGAACTATCGCGAACGCGGCGGAGAGGCGGAGGCTGTCGCCGAAGCCATCCGCAAAGGCGGCGGCCGCGCTGCCGTCTTCGGCGCCGACGTCTCGCTTGGCGCCGCCGTGCACAGCATGGTCCGCGACGTGGAACAACGCCTCGGCCCGGTCGACATCCTGGTCAACAATGCCGGCATGGCGGCGCCGCGCGGCCTCGACGACATCACCGAGGAGGATTTCGACCGCGCGGTCGCGGTCAATCTGAAATCCGCCTTCCTCTGCACCCAGGCCGTCCTGCCGGGCATGCGGGTACGGCGCTGGGGCCGGATCGTCAACATCTCCTCGATCGGGGCCCGCATCGGCTCCGGCTCGGTCAGCATCGCCTATGCCGCCGCCAAGGCCGGGCTGGAAGGCCTGACACGCGGCTATGCCCTGCGGCTGGCGCCGGAGGGCGTGACGGTCAACGCCGTGGCGCCGGGCCTGGTGGATACAGAGATGGGCCAGCCGCTGATCGCGGCGGGCGTCACCGCCCACATCCCGGTCGGGCGCAGCGGCACGGCGGACGAGATCGCCCGGGCGGTCATGCTGCTCGTGGACAACGGCTACATCACCGGCCAGACGGTCGCGGTCAACGGCGGCTCGTTCTTTTCCTGAGGCTACGCCGCGTTCGGGATGGTCTCGCCGCGCAGCTCGGCGGCCGGGGTGAACAGCTCCTGCGGCTGCGGCACGCCGCGCAGGCGGCGGGTGCCGCAGGAGACCAGGCGCACCGGGCTCAGCTCGGCGAAGCGGGACGAGGTCAGGATGCGCCGGCCGATCAGCTTGGTCATCTGCTCGATCCGCGCCGCGCGGTTCACCTCCGGCCCGACCACGGTGAAGTCGAGCCGGTCGGGCGCGCCGATATTGCCGAAGATCACCTCGCCGACATGCAGGGCGATCCCGGCCTCGATCGCGTCCAGCCCCTCGGCGCGGCGGCGGTCGTTCATGGCGTCCAGGCCGGCAAAGGCGTCCAGCGCGCCGATCAGGCCGCGGGCGCAGGCCTCCTCCGCCGCCTCGCCGTCGCCGAGGCGGAAGATGGCGAGGATGCCGTCGCCCATGAACTTCAGCACCTCGCCGCCGGCGCCGTGCACCGCGCCGACGACGATGGTGAAGTACTCGTTCATCAGCCGCAGCAGGGCGTCGCGCGGCGTCGCCTCGGCCCGGGCGGTGAAGCCGCGCATGTCGCAGAACAGGATCACGGCCTCCAGCGACCGGGCGCCGCCGCGGACCACCTCGCCCTCCAGGATCCGCCGGCTGGCCTCGCGCCCGACATAGGTCTCGAGCAGATGGGCCATCTTCTGCCGGTCGATCATGATCTCGCAGACGGCGCCGAGCGCGGGCAGGATGCGCTGCACCAGGGCGATCTGGTCGGCCGAGAAGCCGTCCGGATGATCCGAGACCATGCTGAAGCCGGTCGTCCGCGGCTCGTCGGTGCCGAAGCGCATCGGCATCAGCACATAGTCCGCCGCGCCCTGGTCGTGCAACTCCTGCAGCAGCGGAAATTCCGGATTCGCCTCGGGGCCGACCAGGCGCCGGCGCACCATCCGGCCGGTGCGGTGCAACAGCCCCATCGGGCTGTTGTGATAGATCGGACCGTCCGCCCGCTCACGCTCGAACCGGATCTCGCGCACTTCGCCCAACGCCGGCCGCCATTCATAGGACGCCGAGCTGATCAGGGGATGGAATTGCGGCAGGAGGAAGTTCAGCCGCCACAGCGGGAACCCGGCCCGGACCAGGCGCTGGGCCAGCTCCTGCAGCACCGGGGCTGGTGAGGGCAGGGCGCGCGCCGGCCCGAGCAGCCAGCAGATGATCTCGTCGGGATCGAGCATGGTCCCAGGATGGAATATGGGCCAGGTTTCGGGAAGGGGGCAGTGCGGGGCTTCAGATGTCCGCTGCTTTCAGGATGGCGATCCAATCCTGCCGGCCGCCGAGCAGGCGCAGAATGGCAACGTGGTCGCCGCTTTGCGTGTAGATGATCAGATGGCTCTGGTACGCATGGATGCGCACCGGCGGGTCGAACTCTCGATGCTCCCGAGCCAGGGTCGGCACGGCGGCGATCATCTCGAAGACACGGACGAGATCGTCCACATAGCGATCGGCTTGCCCGACGGACCAGGTTTCGGCCGAAAATCGCCAGATATCGTCGAGGTCGGCAAGAGCGGCCGGAGTCAGCCGATACCGGGCAGCTTCACCCATGCTGCCGGCGCATCCGAAGCTTGAATGCCGTGGCGTCGAAGGGTTCGGCTTCCCCGCTTTCGACACCCGCCGTAATGGCGGCTTGCAGGGCAGCGATGGCTTCCGTCCGCTCCTGATCCTTGCGGATCAGGTCCCGGATATAATCGCTGACATTCCCATAGCGGCCGCCCTCGGCTTGCCTCTCGACCCAAGCCTTCATGGCGTTCGGCAGGGAAACATTCATCGTGGCCATGGCTGTCCTTTCCGATGCCCCACGATATGACATTCTTTGCCAATAGTCATGGCAAAGAATGTCATATCGTGACAGCGCCGGCCCGCCCCGGTCTCCCGGAGGCGGGCCGCGATCGGAACGGAAGGATCAGCCGGCGGCCTGGACCGCGCGCTTGGCCATCACCTTGACCAGATGCGCCCGGTATTCGGCCGAGCCGTGGATGTCGCCGTTCATGCCGCCGGGATCGACCGACAGCCCGTCCAGCGCCGCGGCGGAGAAGTTCCCGGCCAGCGCCTGCTCGGCCTCGGCCCAGCGGAACGCGCCGTCAGAGCCGGCGCCGGTGACGGCGACGCGGATGCCGCCGGTGGTCTTCGCCACGAACACCCCGACCATGGCGTAGCGGCTGGCCGGGTTGTCGAACTTGACGTAGGCCGCCTTCTCCGGCTTCGGGAAGTGGATCGCGGTGATCAGCTCATCCTCCGCCAGGGCGGTGGTGAACATCCCCTGGAAGAAGTCGTCGGTCGCGATCTCGCGCTTGGTCGTGCGCACGGTGGCGCCGAGCGCCAGCACCGCCGCGGGGTAGTCGGCGCTGGGGTCGTTGTTGGCGACCGACCCGCCGAGAGTGCCGCGGTTGCGGACCTGGGCGTCGCCGATGTCGCCGGCCAAAGCGGCGAGGGCGGGGATCACCCGGCGCACCACGTCCGAGGCCGCGACCGCCGCATGGGTGGTCATGGCGCCGATGGTGAGGCCGTCGGCTTCTTCCTTGATCCCCTTCAGCTCGGCCGCGCCGCCGAGGTCGACGACGTCGGAGGGCGAGGCCAGGCGCTGCTTCAGCGTCGGGATCAGGGTCATGCCGCCGGCCAGGAACTTGCCGTCGGAGGCGGCGGTCAGCTTGGCCACCGCGTCGGCCGCGGAGGAGGCCTTGTGATAATTGAAGGCGTACATCGTCGTCTCCTCACTCGGCGGCCAGAGCGGGGGTGTGGATCGCCCGCCACACCCGCTCCGGCGTCGCCGGCATGTTCATGTCGCGGCCGATCGCATCGGTGATCGCGTTCATCAGCGCCGCCGGCGCCGCGATCGCCCCGGCCTCGCCGCAGCCCTTCACCCCGAGCGGGTTGGAGGGGTTGATGGTCTCGATCATGCCGACCTTGAAGCTGGGCAGGTCGTCCGCCCGCGGCATGCAGTAATCCATGAAGGATCCGGTCAGCAGCTGCCCGGTCTCCGGATCATAAGCGCAGTTCTCCAGCATGGCCTGGCCCAGTCCCTGGGCGACGCCGCCATGCACCTGGCCCTCGACGATCATCGGGTTGATCACCCGGCCGAAATCGTCGACCGCCGTGTAGTGGACGACGGTGACGACGCCGGTGTCCGGGTCGACCTCGACCTCGCAGATCTGGGTGCCGGCCGGGAAGGTGAAGTTGATCGGGTCGTAGAATGCGCTCTCCTCCAGCCCCGGCTCCACCCCCGCGGGATAGTTGTGCGGCACGTAGGCGGCGAAGGCGACCTCCTGGATCGTCTTGGCCCGGTCGGTGCCGGCCACGGTGAACTTGCCGTCCTTGAACTCGATGTCGGCCTCGGCCGCCTCGAGCTGGTGGGCCGCGATCTTCTTGCCCTTGGCGATGATCTTCTCCGCCGCCTTGACGATGGCGGAGCCGCCGACGGCCAGCGAGCGCGAGCCGTAGGTGCCCATGCCGAACGGCGTCTTGTCGGTGTCGCCGTGCACCACCTCGACCTGGTCGGCCGGCACGCCGAGATAGCTGGTCAGCAGCTGGGCGAAGGTCGTCTCGTGGCCCTGGCCGTGGCTGTGGCTGCCGGTGTGGACGGTGACGTTGCCGGTCGGATTGAACCGGATCTTCGCCGACTCCCACAGGCCGACGCCGGCGCCGAGCGACCCGACCGCGGCCGACGGCGCGATGCCGCAGGCCTCGATGTAGCTGGAGAAGCCGATGCCGCGCAGCTTGCCACGGCTCTGGCTGTCGGCCTTGCGGGCCTGGAAGCCGCTGTAGTCCGCCAGCTTCAGTGCCTCGTCCAGCGCCTTCGGGTAGTCGCCGCAATCATAGGTCATGATCACGGGGGTCTGGTACGGGTACTGGGTCGGCTGGACGAAGTTGCGGCGGCGCAGCTCCGCCGGGTCCAGCTTCAGCTCGCGGGCCGCCAGCTCGACGATGTGCTCGATGACGTAGGTCGCCTCCGGCCGCCCGGCGCCGCGATAGGCGTCGACCGGCGCGGTGTTGGTGTAGACCCCGTCGACCTCGCAATAGATCGCCGGGATGGCGTATTGGCCGGACAGCAGCGGCGCGTAGAGGAAGGTCGGCACGCAGCTGGCGAAGGTCGAGAGATAGGCGCCGAGATTGGCCGTGGTGTGGACGCGCAGGGCCAGGAACCTGCCGTCCTGGTCCATCGCCAGCTCGGCATGGGTGACGTGGTCGCGGCCATGCGCGTCGGCCAGGAAGCTCTCGCCGCGCTCGGCCGTCCATTTCACCGGCCGGCGCACCTTCTTCGCCGCCCAGACGCAGACCGTCTCCTCGGCATAGATGAAGATCTTCGAGCCGAAGCCGCCGCCGACATCGGGCGCGATCACCCGCAGCTTGTGCTCCGGCGCGATGCCGATGAAGGCGGACAGGACCAGCCGGGCCACATGGGGGTTCTGGCTGGTGGTGTAGAGGGTGAAGCTGTCCGAGCCGCGGTCGTATTCGCCGATCGCCGCCCGCGGCTCCATCGCGTTCGGGATCAGCCGGTTGTTCTGCAGGTCCAGCCTGGTGACATGGGCGGCGCGGGCGAAGGCGGCCTCGACATCGGCCTTGTTGCCCAGCTCCCACTCGTAGACGGTGTTGGCCGGGATGTCGTCATGCACCAGGGCGGCGGCACTGCGGGCCTTTTCGGGCAGGACGACGGGCGGCAGCTCCTCGTAATCGACATTGATCTTCTCGGCCGCGTCCTTGGCCTGGTCGCGGGTCTCGGCGATCACCACCGCGACATGGTCGCCGACATATCGCACCTTGCCCTGGGCCAGCGCCGGGTGCGGGCCGGCCTTCATCGGCTCGCCGTCCTTCGACTTGACCAGCCAGCCGCAAATCAGCCCGCCGATCTTGTCCTTCGCCAGGTCATCGCCGGTGAACACGGCGATGACGCCGGGCGCCGCCTCGGCCGCGCTGGTGTCGATACCGCGGATCCGGGCATGCGCCACCGGCGAGCGCAGGAAATACGCATAGGCCTGGCCGGGGCGATCGATGTCGTCGGTGTAGTGACCGTTGCCGGTCAGGAAACGATAATCCTCCTTGCGGCGCAGCGGGGCGCCGATGCCGTCGGATGCCATGACCGCGCCCCCCTCATTCGGCCGCGACGCGCTGTCCGCCGGACCTGGCGGCGCAGTCGAGGACGGCCTTGACGATGTTGTGGTAGCCGGTGCAGCGGCAGATGTTGCCTTCCAGCCAGTCACGGACCTCGTGCTCGGTCGGGTTCGGGTTGTTCTGCAGCAGGTCGACCGCGCTCATCACCATGCCGGGCGTGCAGAAGCCGCATTGCAGGGCGTGATTCTCGCGGAAGGCCTCCTGCATCGGGTGCAGCGTGCCATCGGCGGCGGCCAGGCCCTCGATCGTGGTCACCGAGCTGCCTTCGGCCTGGACGGCCAGCATGGTGCAGGACTTGACCGACCGGCCGTCGACATGGACGACGCAGGCGCCGCACTGGCTGGTGTCGCAGCCGACATGCGTCCCGGTCAGCTGCAGATGTTCGCGCAGAAGCTGTACGAGCAGTGTGCGCGGTTCGACCTGCCGCGTCACCGACCTCCCGTTCACCGTCAGGGTCACGGTGGTGGTCATAGAGTCCTCCCAAGCTGGCGTCAGGCCGCCGGGCACCGGCTGCGGCTGTTGCGCGCCGCTTGCAGTGCCCGATCAGGCCACCCGGATCGAAGGCTAAGGTTTCGTCCGACGATCGGTCAAGCCGGCCGAGGGTACGGTTCCGCCTGCGTTACAAATACAGATACAGCAGCACCAGCACGATCACGACCAAGGCGGTGATCCAGACCGCGGGGCTCAAGCCCCCGCGGCGCTCCTCGGCTGGCGGCGGGGCGGGGCGGGGCGGCGGCGCGACGGCGGGCTCGGGTCTGGCCGCCGGCTCGGCAACGGGCGCCGGCTGCGGTGCGGGAATCGGCTCGGCGGTGCCCAGGCTGGGCGCCTCGGCCGGACTCGGCGGCGTCAGGGTTTCCTCGGCCGGGACCGGAACCGGCACCGGGATCTCAGGCGTCGGCTCAGCCGCCGCTGCGGGGGCGGGCGCCGGGGCCCCGGCACGCTGCTCCATCT
Source organism: Inquilinus sp. NPDC058860 (assembly GCF_042743185.1). Classification (NCBI taxonomy): domain Bacteria; kingdom Pseudomonadati; phylum Pseudomonadota; class Alphaproteobacteria; order Rhodospirillales; family Rhodospirillaceae; genus Inquilinus; species Inquilinus sp. NPDC058860. Next base: position 29,100 of record NZ_JBHYMS010000057.1, read on the forward strand.
CGGCGGCGAAGCGGGTGAAGAAGTCGTCCGCCATCTTCTTGGCGGTGCCGTCGATCAGCCGGGCGCCGAGCTGCGCCAGCTTGCCGCCGATATTGGCCTTCACCGCATAGTGCAGCAAGGTGCCGTCGCCGTCTTCGACCAGCTTGACGTCGGCGCCGCCCTTGGCGAATCCGGCCGCGCCGCCCTTGCCCTCGCCGGAGATGGTGTAGCTCTCGGGCGGGTTCAGGTTGGACAGGGTGACCTGGCCGCCGAAGGTGGCCTTGACCGGCCCGACCTTGGCGGTGACGGACGCCGTCATCTCGGTCGGCGAGGTCTTCTCCAGGCTGTCGCAGCCGGGAATCGACCGGCGCAGCACCTCGGGGTCGTTCAGCCCTTCCCAGACCACCGACCGCGGCGCCGCGATCCGATGCTCGCCCGTCATCTCCATGGTGCGATTCCCTTGTCTCGAGCCGGTCGGCTCCGTCTTGTCGAAGCTAGTGCGGGCCACCGGCCGCGACAACCCTGCCTTGGATGTGGCGGCCGCAGCGCATTGGTCGCGGTCTGAAAAGGTTGGCTGCTTCTGCCTTCATCGCCATACTCCGGCCGCCTAAAATTTCGAAGCCAGAAGGGATGTTCATGCCGGTGTCTCGACATGCCCGCCGCTGCCTGGGAGCCGCGGCGGGAACGATAGCTCTCATGTCGACCGCACCGGCCTTGGCCGCCACCGACGGCGCCCCGCATCTCGACGGGTCGGAGCTCGGCCTGGCCTGGATCATCCCCTTCGTTGGCATCCTGCTGTCGATCGCGCTGTTCCCGCTGATCCGGCCGCATTTCTGGCACCGCCATTTCGGCAAGATCGCCGCCTTCTGGGGGCTGGCCTTCCTCGTCCCGTTCGCCGTGGTTCATGGGCCCGAGCTGGCGCTGTTCGAAGTGGTGGCCGTCGCCCTGACCGAGTACCTGCCCTTCATCATCCTGCTGGCGTCGCTGTTCGTGGTCGCCGGCGGGGTGCGGCTGAAGGGCTCGCTGGTCGGCACGCCCGCGGTCAATCTCGGCATCCTTTTCGTCGGCACCGCGATTGCCAGCTGGATGGGCACCACCGGCGCCTGCATGCTGCTGATCCGGCCGCTGCTGCGCGCCAACGAGAACCGGCGCTTCCGCGTCCACACCGTCGTGTTCTTCATCTTCCTGGTCGGCAATATCGGCGGCGCGCTGACGCCGCTGGGCGACCCGCCGCTGTTTCTCGGCTTCCTGCAGGGCGTGTCGTTCTTCTGGCCGACGCAGCACCTGCTGCTGCCGATGCTGTTCTGCTCGGCGATCCTGCTGGCGCTCTATTTCGCGATCGACACCGTGCTGTTCCGGCGCGAGCACGCACTGCGCGAGGTGCCGCCGGAGCCGCGCGTGCCGTTCGGCCTGGAGGGCGGGATCAACCTGCTGCTGCTGGCCGGCGTCGTTGGCGCGGTGCTGCTGAGCGGCGTCTGGAAGCCGGGCGTGACGCTGACCGTCTATCACGTCCCGGTGGCGCTGGAGAATCTGGCCCGGGACCTGCTGCTGCTCGCCATCATCGGCCTGTCCTGGGTGCTGACCAGCCGGGAAAGCCGGCGGCTCAACGACTTCAACTGGTTCCCGATCGTCGAGGTCGGCAAGCTGTTCGCGGCGATCTTCGTCACCATCGTGCCGGCGATCGCGATCCTGCGCGCCGGGCGCGACGGGGCGCTGGCCGACCTGGTCGACCTCGTCGGCGGCACCGGCGACCCGAACAACCTGGCCTATTTCTGGCTGACCGGCCTGCTGTCCAGCTTCCTCGACAATGCGCCGACCTATCTCGTCTTCTTCAACATGGCCGGAGCCGACGCGCAGCACCTGATGGGCGCCTGGGCGACGACGCTCGGCGCCATCTCGGCCGGCGCCGTGTTCATGGGGGCGAACACCTATATCGGCAACGCCCCGAACTTCATGGTGCGGTCGATCGCGCAGGAGCGCGGCGTGCAGATGCCCAGCTTCTTCGGCTACATGGTGTGGTCCTGCGGCATCCTGCTGCCGCTGTTCGTGCTGGTGTCGCTGCTGTTCTACTCGGAGGCGTGAGGGACCGCTCGGACCGGTGCCATCGCCTCCAACTGTCATGCCCGGGCTTGACCCGGGCATCCAGGGAATGTCGATGCCGCTCTGGGCGGCCCCTGGATTGCCGGGTCAAGCCCGGCAATGACAAGGAAATTGAACGGAACCCTCTAGCCACCCACCGGCCCCACATAGCCGAGATAATCGGCGATCTCCGGCAGCGGCGGGCGGGTCAGCAGCTCGGTGGCCGGGCCGGTGGCGGCAATGCGGCCGTCCTCGATGAAGGCGGCCTGCGCGTCGATGCCGGGCAGGGCGTCGAGCTGGTGGCTGACCATCAGCACGGTCAGGCCGCGCTCCTGCCGCAGCCGGTCGACCAGCCCGACCATCTCGCGCCGCTGCGCCGGGCCCAGCGCGGCGAAGGGTTCGTCCAGCAGCAGGATCGGGCGGTCGCGCACCAGGCTGCGGGCCAGGGCGACGCGCTGCCGCTCGCCGCCGGACAGCTCGGCCGGCCGGCGCGCCTCCAGCCCCGACAGGTCGACATGGGCCAGCGCCTCCTGCACCCGTGCCGCCTCGGCCGGGCTCAGCCGGCCGGGGTGCAGCCCCAGCGCCACGTTCTTCGCCGCGGTGAGATGCGGGAACAGGTTGTGGTCCTGGAACAGGGTGGTGACCGGCCGCGCCGCCGGCGGCAGGCCGAGCACGTCGCGGCCGAGCAGGCACAAACGTCCGGACACGGGCGCCTCGAAGCCGGCGATCAGGTTGAGCAGCGTGCTCTTGCCGGCGCCGCTGGGCCCGAACAGCACGACGAAGGCGCCGGCCTCGACCGCCAGGTCGAAGCGCATCTCCATCGCCTCGTAGCGATAGGTCAGGCTCTCGATCTCAATCGCGCGTGTGGCCACCGAAGATCCTTTCGATCAGGCCGAACAGGGCCAGCCCCATCAGCACCAGCAGCAGCACGACGGTCGACGCCTCCTGCAGCCGGTAGGCGCCGAGCAGTTGCGCCACCAGCACCGGCAGGGTCTGGTTGCCGTCGCCGCCGAACAAAGCGGCGGCGCCGAGGTCGCCGAAGGCCAGGCCCGCCGCGATCGCCAGGGCGAAGCCGGCCGGCCGGCGCAGCAGCGGCCATTCCACCAGCCGCAGCCGGGCCCAGCCGGACAGGCCGAGGCTGTCGGCCAGCCTTCCGTGGCGATGCTGCGCCAGCTCGGCGGCGCCGACCAGCAGGCGCAGCACGAAGGGCAGGGCCATCAGCGCGTTGACCATGGCGACGATCGGCAGCGCCCAGCGCCGCAGGTCGGCGGTGCCGAGCAGCATGACGAACAGGCCGGCGCCGAGCGCCAGCGGCGGCACCACCAGCACCACCGTGCCGCTCAGCTCGAACAGCCGCGCCAGCCGTCGCCGCCTGCGGCCGATGCGCAGCACGGCGATGCTGTGCGCCAGCGCCCAGCCCAGCACCAGGGCGAGCGTGGCGGCGCCGAGGGCGACGGCCAGGCTGCGCCCGGCGGCGTGCCACAAAGCGGGGCTGGACAGGATCGGCTTGCCGATGCCGCCCAGGCCTTCGACCAGGATCGCGACCAGCGGCAGCAGCACGAAGCCGGCGGCGAGGACCAGCACGACGGTGTCGATCGCGCGGGCCGCCGCCGTCTGCCCGTCATCCCGCAGCACCGGCCGGCCGACGCCGCCCTCATCGGCGACCCGGCCGGTCAGCCGCATCGCCGCCAGCACCAGGAGGGCGCAGAGGGCGATCTGCAGCAGCGACAGGGCGACGGCGCGGCCGGGGTCGAAGTCGAAGCGCAGCGCCTGGTAGATCGCGATCTCGATGGTGGCCGAGGCCGGGCCGCCGCCGAGCGTCAGCACCACGGCGAAGCTGGTGAAGCACAGCAGGAAGACCAGGGCGGTCAGGCCGGGCAGCTGGCGCCGCAGCATCGGCCATTCGACCAGCCGGAACAGGTCGGCGCCGCGCAGCCCCAGCATCGACGCCAGGCGCCAGCTTTCGGCCGGGATCGTGCCCCAGGCCGAGAGCAGCACGCGCACGGCGAAGGGCATGTTGAAGAACACATGGGCCAGCAGGATGCCGGTGAGCCCGTAGATGTTGGGCCGGATGGTCAGTCCCAGCGCCGCGAACAGGTCGGCGAGCAGGCCGGACCGGCCGAACACGGTCAGAATCCCGAAGGCGCCGGCCACCGCCGGCACGATCATCGGCAGCCCGAACAGGCGCAGCAGCAGGGTGCGGCCGGGGAAGCGGCGGCGCGACAGGGCGCGGGCGACCGGGATGGCGATGGCGACGCTGATCAGCGCCGACAGCCCGGCCTGCAGCGCGGTGAAGCGCAGCACCGACCAGAGATAGGGATCGGCCCAGACCGACAGCAGGTCGAGCTCCGACGCGGCGCGGATCAGGCCGGTCGCGGCCGTTGCGATCAGCGCCAGGATGGCGAGGAGCGCGAGGAGGCCGGGGAGGGATGGCACTCCGCCCGTAGGTTGGGTTCGCCGTGGCGAACCCAACAGGCCGGTCCCGCCGTCGGGTGTTGGGTTCGCGTGCCGCGAACCCAACCTACGGTCGCTCAACGACTCGTCGCCTGCAGCCATTCGGCGATCCAGGCAGCGCGGTTGGCGGCGACCTCTTCCGGCGGGTACAACAGCGCCTTGGCCGGGGCCGGCAGCGCCTTGTAGGCGTCGGGCAGCCCGGCCTTCGGCGTCACCGCCGGGTACATCCACTGCGTCGTCGGCAGCAGGTCCTGGAAGGCGGGGCTCAGCATGAAGGCGAGGAACTTGTCGGCCAGCTCGGGATGCTTGGAGGAAGCCAGCTTGGCCGCGACCTCGACCTGCAGGTAGTTGCCCTCGCTGAACACCGCGGCGCCGACATTGCTGTCGTTCTCGGCGATCACGTGATAGGGCGGCGAGGTCAGGTAGCTGAAGGTCATCGGCACCTCGCCCTTGCGGAACAGGCCGTAGCTCTCGCTCCAGCCCGGGGTGACGGTGAGGATCCGCGGCTTCAGCCTGGCCCAGGCCTCCGGCGCCTTGTCGCCGTACACCTGCTTGACCCAGAGCAGCAGGCCGAGACCCGGCGTGCTGGTGCGCGGGTCCTGGATGGTCAGCTCCAGGTCGCTGTTCTCGACCAGGTCGTGCAGGCTCTTGGGCGGGTTCGGCACCTTGGTCTTGTCGTAGACGAAGGCGAAGTAGCTCCAGTCGAAGGGCACGAAGACCGGGTCGGTCCAGGCCACCGGCAGCGACAGCCCGTCGAGCTTCATGCCGTGCGGCGCGAACAACCCGGTCGCCGCCGCCTCCGCGGTCAGGTTGGTGTCGAAGCCCAGCACGACATCGGCCTGGGTCGACTTGCCCTCCAGCTTCAGCCGCGACAGCAGGGCGACGCCGTCCTCGACCGAGGTGAACTCGATCGTGCAGCCGCATTCGGCCTCGAAGGCCTTCTTCACTTGCGGCCCCGGGCCCCAGTCGGCGGTGAAGGATTCGTAGGTGTAGACCTTCAGCACCGGGGTCTCGGCCGCGGCCGGGCCGGCAAGGGCGGAGGTCAAGGCCGTCAGCAGGACGGCGGCAAACAGGCGCATCTCGTTCCTCCGCGGGGTCGAAGCGGGGCGGAGAAGAGGGACGTGCCGATGCCTGAGGCGTCGTCTCGCGCTCCCTCCGCCGGCATGACCCGGATCAGGTTCGTCGGGTTGACGCTGACGCGCCTCTCAGCCCCCGTTCGGGCACCCCGGCAAGACGCGCGCATCATCGGGTCGCGCGCAGACCCTGTCAACGCGGGCGCGATCGCTTGGAGAACGACAATTTGGAGGTCTTGCGGCGAGGCATCCGATGGCACATGTCTCCTGCACAGGTTGGAGGAACTCATGGTCGAGCGCGGAATTGTGGCCCTGCTCAAGACGATGAAGCCGCTGAATGAGGATTTCCCGGAGATCGACGATCCCGCGCCGGAGCCTGAGATCGTTCTGGTTGAAGACGACGCTCCTGATGACACCGGACCTGCGGCGCGGTAAAATTACAGAATTAACGATAACTGGAGGTAAATATGGCCGGACCGCTCGCGATTGGTGAGGACGCGCCCGATTTCGAAGTCGAGACCACCGAGGGGCGGATCCGCTTCCACGACTGGCTCGGCTCGTCCTGGGGCGTGCTGTTCTCGCATCCCAAGGACTTCACCCCGGTTTGCACCACCGAGCTCGGCGCCGTGGCCAAGCTGAAGCCGGAATTCGACCGCCGCGACGTCAAGGTGATCGGCCTCAGCGCCGACCCGGTCGACCGGCACGAGAGCTGGGCCCAGGACATCAAGGAGACCCAGGGCGCCGCGCCGAACTTCCCGGTGATCGCCGACTCCGAACTGGTCGTCTCCAAGCTCTACGGCATGCTGCCGGCCGATGCCGGCACCACGTCGGAGGGCCGCACCGCGGTCAACAACCAGACCGTGCGCAACGTCTATGTCGTCGGCCCGGACAAGAAGATCAAGCTGGTGATCTCCTACCCGATGACCACCGGCCGCAACTTCGACGAGGTGCTGCGGGTGATCGATTCGCTGCAGCTGACCGCCAAGCACAAGGTGGCGACGCCGGCCGACTGGAAGAACGGCGAGGATGTCATCATCGTCACCTCGGTCTCGGACGAGGAGGCGAAGCAGAAGTTCCCGGCCGGCTTCAAGACGCTGAAGCCCTATCTCCGCACGGTCGCGCAGCCGCGCGACTGACGTCCGATCCGTGACGCCCGGGCTCAGTCGAGCCCGGGCACTGTCTCGCGCGGCACCAGCCAGCCGGCATCCGGCTGCAGCCGGTAGATGGTGCGGCCGACAATGTGGTCGACCGCAATCGGCCCCATGCTGCGGCTGTCCAACGAATTGTCGCGGTTGTCGCCCAGGACAAAGACCGACCCGGCCGGGACCGTGACCTCGGCTGTGGTGTCGAAGTGGCCCTGCTTATTAAAATCCACGATCTCGTAGGGTAACTCGCCGGGCAGAGCCTCAGCAGCCACTGCGCCGACTGGGTTCGACAAAGAGAGAGTTGTGTACAGCGAGCCCTTCGCTTGCCAGGGGACGACGGTGCCGTTCAGAACCAGGCGGCCGTCCTGCATCGCCACCCGGTCGCCAGGCAACCCGACCACGCGCTTGACGTAGGTGGACGGCGAGTCCGAGGCTTGAAACACGATCATGTCGCCCCGGTGTGGAGTCTGCCCGGCAACACGACTATCCGCCAGAAGAACGTCCCCGGGCCGCAGTGTCGGCAGCATGCTTCCGCTCGGCATAGTGAAGCTGCGCACCGTGATGTTTGCCTCCGCGAACCGCGCGGCGATGTCTGTGCCGTCGGACCAGTCCGACAACGTCGCCGCGGCGGCTGGGTCGACGGACAGGGCCAGCAGGGAGACGCCGGTCAATCGAATCATCTCGCGGCGGCTGCAGCATCTCAATCGGCCTCGCATCATCGCCGTAGTAGGTCCTTCGCCATCATCATGTGCACGCCCTTGCAACCGTTCACGGTCTGGGTGATGCGCAGGTCGCCGGCCAGGCTGCACAGGGTATAGGCGTCATAGCGCGACAGCCCGGCGGTCTCGCCCAGCAGCACGATCATGTCGCGCAGCGCCATCTCGGCGCAGCGGTCGAGGTCCGGGTCCATCCCCATGGTGATGTGGTGGGTCGGGGTCTCGGCCCGTGGATAGGCGAAGGTGAGGTCGTCGCGGACGATCAGCTGGAAGGTGCCCTGCAGCGCCGTCTCGATCGCGGTGATGCAGACCTCGCCGTCGCCCTGGGCGCCGTGGCCGTCGCCGCAGGAGAACAGGGCGCCGTCGTTGAAGATGGGCAGGTAGAGGATGGTGCCGGCCACCAGCTCCTTATTGTCGATGTTGCCGGCATGGGCGCGCGGCTGGATCGAGCTGATCCGGCCCCAGCCCTTCGGCGGCGCCACGCCCATGACGCCGAAGAAGGGCCTGAGCGGCAGGTCCAGCCCCCAGGGCAGCCGGGCGGTGCCGGCGGCGGCGTCGAGCGGGATGTTGAGAAGGCGCGACTCCTCGAAATCGTAGGGCAGGGTGCCGGCCAGCGGCCGGATCACGTTGTAGCCCCAGTCCTGGCGCAGCGAGACGTCGAGGATCCGCACCTCCAGCACCTGGCCGGGCCGGGCGCCGCGGACCGCGACCGGGCCGGTCAGGATATGGCCGGGCGTCGACCGGTCGCAGCGCTCATGGATCTCGTGGATCTCGGGCGGGATGTGGAAATCGCCCTTCGGCAGCACCTCGGGTCCGCCATTCACGGTGTCGATCACGACCGTGTCGCCGCTGTCGACCGTCAGCACCGGCTCGCGCGCGGCGTCGAAATGGCCCCAGGCGCAGGTTGCGGCCGAGGCGGGCACATGGTGTCGCGGCATGATTCCCTCCGGTGGAGCCGACACGCTCCGCCGTTTCGAGGCTCCGTTCAAGCCCCAGGTCAGCCCTTCACCGCACCGGCGGTCAGGCCCTGCACCAGGTAGCGCTGGATCACGGCGAAGAAGATGCAGACCGGGATCAGCGCCAGCACCGAGGCCGCGGTCATCTGGCCCCAGTCGACGCCGAATTTGGCGACGAAGGTCAGCAGGCCGACGGCGAAGGTCTTCTGGCTGTCGGAGTTGATCAGCATCAGCGCGAACAAGAGCTCGCTCCAGGCCGCGGTGAAGACGAAGCCCAGCGTCGCGCCCATGCCCGGCAGGGTCAGCGGCAGGATCACCCGGCGCAGCGCCTGGAACCGGCTGCAGCCGTCGATCATCGCCGCCTCTTCCAGGTCCTTCGGGATGGCGTCGAAGAAGGACTGCATCAGGAAGGTGGCGAAGGCGACATTGAAGGCGCTGTAGATGACGATCAGCCCCATCAGGTTGTTGGTCAGGCCCAGCGGCGCCATCAGCCGGTAGACCGGCGGGATGATCATCACCAGCGGGAAGGTCTGGGTCAGCAGCAGCACGAACATCACCGCCGGCTTGGCCTTGAAGCGGAAGCGCGAGAAGGCGTAGCCGGAGGCCGAGGCGCAGAGCGTCACCACCGCCGCGGTGGCGATCGAGACGATGACGCTGTTCAGGAAATAGCGCGGGAAGTTGCTGGCGGTCAGCACCGAGCCGAAATTCGCCAGCGTCCATTCCGACGGCCAGTAGGTGATGCCCTCGGAGAACAGGAGCTGGGTCGGGGTGACCGAGATCTTGATCAGCCAGTACAGCGGGAACAGCGCGAACAGCAGATAGGAGCCGATGCCGAGATAGAAGCCGGTGCCGCCGGCGAGGCGGCCGAGGGGCGAGCGTCCGACGATGTTCATGTCATTGCCCCGCGAGCAGGCTCTTGCGCATCCGGATCAGGATCGCGGCATAGAGCAGGAGGAGGAGCAGCAGCACCGTCGCCACGGCCGAGGCGTAGCCGAAGTTCAGCCGCGAGAAGGCCTGGGCGAAGATGTAGGTCGACAGGATGCTGGTGGCGTTGGCCGGGCCGCCATTGGTCATCACCCAGATCAGGTCGGCGAAGGTGGCGATCCAGATCGTGCGCAGCAGCACGGTGATGGCGATGGTCGGCGCCAGGAACGGAATGGTGATCTTGGTGAAGCGCTGCCAGGCCGAGGCGCCGTCGATCGCCGCCGCCTCGTAGTAGTCGCCCGGGATCGCCTGCAGCGCCGCCAGGAGGGTGATGGCGAAGAACGGGATGCCGAACCAGATGTTGGCCAGGATCGGGCCCCACATCGCCAAGTCCGGGTCGGACAGGATGTTCAGCGGCTCGGGCAGCAGGCCGAGACCGGCCATCCAGTAGGGCAGGGGCCCGACCACCGGGTTGAACAGCCAGGCGAAGACAAGGCCGGACAGGAAGGTCGGCACCGCCCAGGGCAGGAACACCAGCGCCTGGACCAGGCGCTTGCCCGCGAAATCCCGGTTCAGCAGCAGGGCGAGGCCGAGCCCGCCGAAGAACTGGAACACCAGGCTGCCGACGGTCCACCAGACGGTGTTCTTCAGCGCCCGCCAGAAGTTGGCGTCGCCGAGCAGCGTCTCGAAGTTCTTCAGCCCGGCCCAGGTGCTTTTCCCGAACGGCCCGAAGTTCTGGAAGGCATAGGACAGCCCGACGATCAGCGGCACCAGCATGCTGAGCGTCAGGAGGATGATGGCCGGGCTGAGATAGAGCCAGGGCTCCAGCGCATTGCCCAGCGCGCGGCGGAAGGATCCCGGGCGGGGGCCCGGGATCGCGTGGATCGCAGTCACTTCTTGCCGGCCAGGAACTTCTGCTGCGCGGCGGTGAGGTAGTCCGACCACTCCTTGGCGACGTCGGCGGTCTGCTTCTGGCCCAGCAGGGCCTCCTGGAAGCTCTGCACCGACATCACGTCGAAGAAGTAGCCGAACTCCTCGAGATGGGCCGGCCAGGGGATCGGCTGCCACCGCGGGTCGTTCAGCTCCTGGAACCAGCCGGCATAGCGCTCGCCGGCGAAATGCTCGTCCTGCTCGGCGCCCTTGTGGATCGGCAGCACGCCGACGAACTTGGCCCATTCCTTGTTCTGGGCGCTGTCGAGCAGGAAGGACATCAGCTTCCAGCTCTCCTCCTTGTGCTCGCTGTTGGCGAACATCGACCAGCCGGCATAGCCGATCGAAGGATAGGCATGGCCGCCGGGCCCGAGCGGCATCGGCGCCACCGCGAAATCCTCCGGCTTCATGTGGTCCAGGATGCCGATCATGGCGTCCGGATCATTGTCCAGCATCGCGCAGGTGCCGGAATAGAAGCCGGTGACGGTCTCGTTGAAGCCCCAGTTCAGGCTGTCCTTCGGCGCGCCGCCGGCCTTGTACAGGTCGACCAGGAACTGCATGCCCTTGGCCGCGTCGGCGTCGCCGAGGGTCGAGGTGCCGTCGTCGTTGAAGAACTTGCCCTTGCCGTCCATTGTCAGCATGAAGAAGGCGGTGCCGCCGGTGCCACCCTTGCCGCCGCGCAGGCAGTAGCCGGCCTTGCCGCCGCCCAGCGCCGCGATCTTCTTCGACACGTCCATGAACTCGTCGAGCGTCTTCGGCGGGGCCGCCACGCCGGCCTCCTGGAACAGCTTCTTGTTCCAGTACAGGCCGCGCAGATAGAAGCCGTAGGGCACCATGTAGGGGGTGTCGTTCACGGTCTTCGCGAACTGCACCGTGCGGTCGCTCAGGGTCGAGGCCTCGTCCCACTTGCCGATATAGGGGGACAGGTCCTCGAGCTGGCCGTTGTTGGCGTAGAGCGACATCCAGCGCTCCGGCATCTCGGCGATGTCCGGGGTCTCGCCGGCCTGCACCATGGTCAGGAACTTCTCGAACGCCTCGCCCCAGGGCAGCGAGACGATCTCGACATGGACGCCGGGGTTGGCCGCCTCGAACTTGCCGATCTGGCCCTTCAGGAACTCGGTGCGCTGCGGGCTGGTGATGACCTCGACCAGCTTGAGATTGGTGTCGGCCAGCGCCGGTCCGGTGAAGGCGATCGCGGCCAGACCGGCCAGGAGCAACAGTCGTTTCATTTTTGCCTCCCTGTTTGCAGAACGAAGATCAATTCACGGAAGTATCGAGGGCGCGGGCGAGATCGGCCCACAGGTCCTCGGTGTCCTCGAGCCCGACGGCGAGCCGGACGATGCGCTGCGTGACCCCGAAATCGGCCATGGAGTTCGGTCCCTGGGCCTGGCGCAGCGAGGCGCGGGCCGGGACCACCAGGCTCTCATGCCCGCCCCAGCTGACGCCGAGCTTGAACAGCCGCAGCGTATCGACCAACCGCGGCACGTCGACCTGCTCCTCGACCTCGAAGGAGAACAGGCCGCTGTGGCCGCTCAGCGTGGCGCCGCCGGGGTGGTTGGAGAAGGCCGGGTGCAGCACCCTTGTGACCAGCGGATGGTCCGCCAGGCGGCGGGCGATGGCCAGGCCGCTCTCCTGGTGCTGGCGCATCCTGAGCGGCAGGGTGCGCATGCCGCGGATCAGCAACCAGGCCTCGAAGGGCGACAGCTTGCCGCCGAGATAGGGATAGGCCAGGTCATTGACCCGGGCGATGCGCTCGGCCGACCCGGCGATCACGCCGGCCACCGTGTCGCTGTGGCCCGACAGGTATTTCGAGGCCGAGTGGACGACCAGGTCGACGCCGTGCCTGATCGGCTGCTGGAACAGCGGCGTGGCCCAGGAATTGTCGATGATGGTGGCCGCGCCATGCGCCTTGGCCAGGACCGCCAGCCGCCCGATCTCCTGCAGCTCGAACATCATCGAGGTCGGGTTCTCGAGATACAGCAGCCTGGCCCCGGGCAGCGCCGCCTCGACCGCCGCCAGATCGCCGGCATCGACATAATCGACGGTGATGCCCAGCCGCGGCAGCAGTTTCTCGAACAGGCGGTAGGCGTCGCCATAGACGTGGCGGGTGCACAGGATACGGTCGCCGGTGCCGGCGATGCTCAGCACGGCGCAGCTGATCGCCGCCATGCCGCTGGCGGTGCCGCGGGCCGCCTCGGCCCCCTCCAGCACCGCCACCTTGCGCTCGAACTCCTGCACCGTCGGGTTGTCGCCGCGGGAATAGATCGGGCGCTTCACCTGGCCGGAGAACGCCGCCTCCATCTCCGCATAGCTGGCGAAGGTGAACAGCGAGGTCTGGTAGATCGGCGGCACCACCGCGCCGGCGGGGAAGGCGTCGTCATGCGCCAGCGTGGTGGCGGCCGCATAGGCGTCGGGCACTGGGAAATCGTCGGTCATCGGGTCCGTCTGCGGTCGGCGTCTCGGATGTCCTCATCGACCATGTCGATGATGGTCAGCGCGGCGTCGCGGGCGCCGTCCGGGTCGCGCCGGACGATCGCGTCGTACATCACGCGGTGATAGGGGAAGGTGCGGCCGGCGAAATCCGGCATGTCCAGCGGGTTCTCCCAGAAGCGGTGGAAGGCGTCCCGCATGGTCGCCAGGATCTGCCCGAAGATCGGGTTCTCGGTGGCGCGGAAGATCGACTGGTGGAACTCCCAGTCCTGCTCGGGCGCGTCGCCGTACTTCGTGTGATGCGCTTCCATGATGTCGAGGCGGCGGCCGATCTCGGCGATCTGCTCTTCCGTCGCCCGGCGGGCGCAGATCGCCGCCGCCTCGCCCTCCAGCGCCCGGCGCACCTCCAGCGTGTGCAAGAGCGTGGCGACGTCCGAGGTGCGGTCGATGGTCAGCGGCCTGTGGATGCTGGCGGTCGACACCGGCACCTTCAGGTAGGTGCCGCTGCCCTTGCGCATCTCGATGATGCCCAGGCCTTCCCAGCGCTTCAGCGCCTCGCGCACGGTGGAGCGGCTGACCTGCAGCTGCTCCGCCAGCTCGCGCTCGGGCGGCAGCCTTTCGCCGGGCTTGATGCCGGTGCGCTCGACATGCTCCGCGATCGCCGCCAAGGCCGCCTCGTCACGCGTCGGCGTGCGGATCGGCGACAGGGAGGGGCGGAGGCGGGCGGACATCGAGGGCGGCACGTGTCTATGCAGTGAACGGGCAAAATTGGTCTGACATCCTGACCACTTTGGTCGAATGCATCGAATGCCGTCAATATCGGTTTGTCGCTGCCGCGCGGGCGGCTACAAATCGCAACATCGTTGCGGGGTGATCCGGGATGCGCGTGCGGTCATGGGGCTGGATCGGGGTCGTCTGGGTCCTGCTGTCCTGCAACGGCGCCGGCGCCGCGCAGGACGAGACGGTGGAGCAGGCGGTATGCCGGCTGATCGAGCAGTCCGCCGCGGCCGAGAACCTGCCGCTGGAGTTCTTCACGCGGCTGATCTGGAAGGAAAGCCGGTTCCGGCCGCGCGCGGTCAGCCCGAAGGGCGCGCGGGGCGTGGCCCAGTTCATGCCCGGCACCGCCAAGCTGCGCGACCTGGAGGATCCGTTCGACCCGGAGACGGCGCTGCCGGCCTCCGCCGCCTTCCTGGCCGAGCTGCGCGACCAGTTCGGCAATCTCGGCCTCGCCGCCGCCGGCTACAATGCCGGGCCGAACCGGGTCGAGAGCTGGGTCGGCGGCCGCGGCTTCCTGCCGCTGGAGACCGAGGACTACGTGCTGTTCGTCACCAAGCGCCCGGCCGACGACTGGGTGCCGAAGGCGGATGGCAGCGTCCCCGGCTTCGACGGCAGCCCGAAGCCCTGCCTGGAGCTCCTGGCGTCGCTGAAGACCGAGGCGGACCGGGACGAGCTGGTCTCGCCGACCGCGCCCTGGCACGTGCAGATCGCCGGCAACTTCTCCAAGGGCCGGGCGCTGGCCTCGTACAACCGCGTCCGCCGGCGCTTCCCGCAGCTGATGGCGGAGATCCAGCCGATGATCGTCGGCACCCGCATGCTCAGCATGGGCACGCGCCGCTTCTACCGGGTCAGCGTGCCGGCTCAGAGCCGGGCCGAGGGCAACCAGTTCTGCACCCGCCTGCGCCGGGCCGGCGGCGCCTGCATCGTGCTGCGGAACTGATCGGTGCTTGACGAACGCCGCTTCGCACCGATTCTCAATCGGATGCCGTCGAGGGAGGATGAGATGCGTTTTCCAAGATGCCTGATCGTGATCGGCCTGGCCGCATCGGTCGCGTCGTGCCAGTTCGACAGCGCGCCGAACACGATCGGCGGGGCCGCCGCCGGCGGCCTGGCCGGGGCCGGCATCGGCGCCCTGGTCAGCGGCGGCAACCGCGGCGCGGGCGCCCTGATCGGGGCCGGCGTCGGCGCGCTCGCCGGCGGCGCCATCGGCAACTACATGGACCGGCAGCAGGCCGATCTGCGGCGCAACCTGGCCGGCACCGGCATCGATGTCACCCGCCGCGGCGACAACCTGATCGTGGACATCCCGGGCGACGTCACCTTCGCCACCGATTCCGCGACCATCAAGCCGGCGTTCTACGGCCCGCTCGACAGCGTCGCGGCGACGCTGAACCAGTACACCAACACCTATATCGACGTGGTCGGCCACACCGACAACACCGGCTCGGCCCAGTACAACCAAGGGCTGTCGGAGGCGCGGGCGCGCTCGGTCGCCGACTACATCTCCTCGCGCGGGGTCTACCCGCCGCGGATCAACATCGGCGGCGTCGGCGAGGCCCAGCCGATCGCCACCAACGCCACGGCCGCGGGGCGGCAGGAGAACCGGCGGGTGGCGCTGACGATCCGGCCCAACGGCCAGTGACCTGGGAGCAGTAATCCGGAGAGGGTTTCTTCGACCAAAGGCGGAGGCGGTACGCGACGGGTTCCCAACCCGAAGGACGGCGCGCTAGGCTGTTTGCCGGACATAAGATCCGCAACGGGAGGAACGGCCATGCAGTTGAGTCGCGACGACCTTTTGCGTGCCTATCGACAGATGCGCCTGATCCGGGAATTCGAGGATCGGGTCCATCTCGAATTCGCCACCGGCGACATTCCGGGTTTCGTCCATCTCTATGCCGGTGAGGAGGCCAGCGCCGTCGGCGTCTGCCTGCACCTGACCGACCGCGATTCGATCGCCAGCACCCATCGCGGCCACGGCCACTGCATCGCCAAGGACTGCGATCCGGCGGCGATGATGAAGGAGATCTACGGTCGCCGCGACGGGCTGTGCGGCGGCAAGGGCGGGTCGATGCACATCGCCGACCTGTCCAAGGGCATGATGGGCGCCAACGGCATCGTCGGCGGCGGCCCGCCGCTGATCTGCGGCGCCGCGCTGGCGGCCAAGACGCTGGGCACCGGCGGCGTCGCCGTGTCCTTCACCGGCGATGGCGGCTCGAACCAAGGCACCACCTGCGAGGCGCTGAACCTGGCCACGGTCTGGAAGCTGCCGGCGATCTTCGTGTTCGAGAACAACGGCTATGCCGAGGCGACCTCGAGCAAGTATTCGGTCAGCTGCAAGGACATCGTCGAGCGCGCCCAGGCCTTCGGCATGCCGGGCGTGATGGTCGACGGCCACGACTTCTTCGCGGTGTGGGAGGCGGCGCGGGAGGCGATCGACCGCGCCCGGTCCGGCGGCGGCCCGACCCTGATCGAGGTCAAGCTGAACCGCTATTACGGCCATTTCGAAGGCGACGCCCAGACCTATCGCGCCCCCGGGGAGGTCGATGCGATCAGGGCCCAGCGCGACAGCCTGGACCTGTTCCGCAACCGGGTCACCGAGGCCGGGCTGCTGGAGGTCGCGCAGATGGAGGCCATCGACGCCGAGATCAGGCAGGCGATCGACCGCGCCGTGGTCGACGCCAAGGCTGCTTCGGTGCCGGGGCCGGCCGACCTTCTGACCGACGTCTACGTCTCGTATTGAGGGAGGCAGGGCATGAGCAGAAAGAGCTTCCGCCAGGCGGTCAACGAGGCGCTGGCGCAGGAGATGCGGCGCGACCCGCGCGTGATCCTGATGGGCGAGGATATCTCCGGCGGCTCCGGCTCGCCCGGTGAGCAGGACGCCTGGGGCGGTCCGCTGGGCGTCACCAAGGGCCTGTACAAGGAGTTCGGGCCTTCCCGTGTGCTGGACACGCCGATCACCGAGAGCGCCTTCATCGGCGCCGCGGCCGGCGCCGCGGCCAGCGGCCTCAGGCCCGTCGCCGAGCTGATGTTCGTCGACTTCATGGGGGTCTGCTTCGACCAGATCTTCAACCAGGCCGCCAAGTTCCGCTACATGTTCGGCGGCAAGGCGGTGACGCCGCTGACCATCCGCACCATGTACGGCGCCGGCTTCCGCGCCGCGGCCCAGCACAGCCAATGCCTGTACCCGGTGTTCACCCACATCCCCGGGCTGAAATGCGTCATCCCGTCCTCGCCCTATGAGGCGAAGGGCCTGCTGATCCAGGCGATCCGCGACGACGACCCGGTGATCTTCTTCGAGCACAAGG
The DNA here is from genome assembly GCF_042743185.1 of Inquilinus sp. NPDC058860. Classification (NCBI taxonomy): domain Bacteria; kingdom Pseudomonadati; phylum Pseudomonadota; class Alphaproteobacteria; order Rhodospirillales; family Rhodospirillaceae; genus Inquilinus; species Inquilinus sp. NPDC058860. The sequence continues at coordinate 45,868 of NZ_JBHYMS010000057.1, forward strand.
TGCTGTACGACATGGAGGAGGAGGTGCCGGACGAGCCCTACACCATCCCCTTCGGCGAAGCGAACCTGGTGCGCGAGGGCGAGGACGTCACCATCGTCGCCATCGGCCGCATGGTGCAGATGGCCAAGGCGGCGGCCGAGGCGCTGGCCAGGGAAGGCGTCGACTGCACCATCATCGACCCGCGCACGACCTCGCCGCTCGACATGGACACGATCCTGGAGAGCGTCGAGGAGACCGGCCGGCTGGTGGTGGTGGACGAGGCCAGCCCGCGCTGCAACGTCGCCACCGACATCTCGGCCCAGGTGGCGGACCAGGCCTTCGGCGCGCTGAAGGCGCCGATCAAGATGGTGTCGCCGCCGCATGTGCCGGTGCCGTTCTCGGCAGCGCTGGAGGATCTGTACATCCCGAACGCCGACAAGGTGGCGGCGGCGGTGCGCACGGTGATGGGCGCGCCGGACCGGCGGGAGGCCGCCGAATGACCGGGACCATCCATCCGATCACCATGCCGAAATGGGGCCTGGCGATGACCGAGGGCCTGCTCGCCGCCTGGACGGCGGAGGAGGGGGCGCGGATCGAGCCGGGCACCGAGATCGTCGACATCGAGACCAGCAAGATCACCAACGCGCTGGAATCGCCGGTCGCCGGCACGCTGCGCCGGCGGGTGGCCGAGGAAGGCCAGACCCTGCCGGTCGGCGCGCTGCTCGGCGTCGTGGTCGAGGGCGAAGTGGATGACGGCGAGCTCGACCGCTTCATCGAGGCCTTCCAGGCCGAGGCGGCGGCCGCGGCCGAGAGCGCCGCCCCGCCGCCCGAGCCCAAGGTGGTGCAGGCCGGCGGCCGGCCGATCCGCGCCCTGGTGACGGGCGAGGGCGACGGCACGCCGGTGGTGCTGATCCACGGCTTCGGCGGCGACCTCAACAACTGGCTGTTCACCCAGCCGGCGCTGACCGGCCGCCCGGTCCATGCCATCGACCTGCCGGGCCATGGCGGCTCCGGCAAGGAGGTCGGAGCCGGTGACCTCGCAGCACTCTCCGCCGCGGTGCTGGCCTATCTGGATGCCGCCGGGATCGCCAGGGCGCATCTGGCCGGCCATTCCATGGGCGGCGCGGTGGCGCTGTCCCTGGCGCTCGACGCGCCGGACCGGGTGGCCTCGGCGACCCTGATTGCCCCGGCCGGCCTGGGGGTGGAGATCAACGGCGGCTATATCGACGGCTTCATCGGCGCGCAGAAGCGCAAGGATTTGAAGCCGCATCTCGAGGCGCTGTTCGCCGACCCGGAGCTTGTGACCCGCGACCTGGTCGAGGACGTGCTGAAGTACAAGCGCCTGGACGGGGTCGAGGCGGCGCTGAAGACGATCGCCGGCGCCGTCTTCCCCGGCGGTCGCCAGGCGGTGTCGCTGCGCGACCGGATCGGCAGTGCGAAGGCGCCGGTCCAGGTGATCTGGGGCACCGCCGACGCCATCCTGCCGGCCGCCCATGCCGACGGGCTGCCGGCGTCGATCCCGGTGCACCGCTTCGACGGCAAGGGCCATATGGTCCATATGGAAGCCGCGGCCGAGGTGAACCGGCTGATCGAGGCATTCGTCGGAAACGGCTAGGGCCAATCGACATTCAGCCTTCCCAGAGCTGAATGGTGCTGAATCAATACGTTCCGGATTTGCTGATTCGGAGCGAAGGGATGGGGGT
>NZ_JBHYMS010000058.1:0-46486 GCF_042743185.1 Inquilinus sp. NPDC058860
AAACCCCCTCCCCCTATCCCCCTCCCGCAAGGGGAGGGGGGACAAGAAAGGAAAGCGGCTTCGCTCCTTGCCGATTGCTCCGCTTTTCCCGACCGGTCCCCGCCCATGATCGCCGAGCCGCGGCTGATCCGCCTCCTGATGCATCTCCGCCGGTCGGGGATCACCGATCATCGCGTCCTCGGCGCGATCGAGCGGGTGCCGCGCGAGGCCTTCGTGCCCGACGCCTTCCTCGACCAGGCCTATGAGGACATCGCGCTGCCGATCGGCCATGGCCAGACCATCAGCCAGCCCATGGTGGTCGGGCTGATGACCCAGGCGCTGGAGGTCGGCGACCGCCACAAGGTGCTGGAGATCGGCACCGGCTCCGGCTACCAGGCGGCGGTGCTGGCGAAGATCTGCCGCCGGCTCTACACGGTCGAGCGGCACAAGCCGCTGCTCGACCTGGCGCTGGAGCGGATCGCGGGCTTGCGCATCAGCAACATCACCGCGCGCTGGGGCGACGGCATGAAGGGCTGGCCGGAGCAGGCGCCGTTCGAGCGCATCATCGTCACCGCCGCCCATCGCGGCGACCTGCCGCCCCTCGCGCTGACGGACCAGCTCGCGATCGGTGGTATAATCGTGATTCCCATGGGGGACGAGAAGCGGAACCAGCGTGTGGTCCGCTTCACGCGCACCGAGACCGGATTGGAGCGGGAGGATCTGTGGCCAGTTCGCTTCGTGCCGTTGCTGCCGGATCTTCCCGACGGGGAGGATGGCGGCTCCGGCCCTTCCTACTGACGACCCTCGCCGCCGCGGGCCTCGCGGCCTGCAACGTCCCGCCGGGGGCCGACGAGATGGCGCAGCGGCCGGCGACCGTCCAGGTCCAGCCGGGCGACGACGTGCTCGCCGTCGTCCGCCGCTACGACGTGTCGATGCCGGCGCTGATCGCGCTGAACGGGCTGCAGCCGCCCTATGCGCTGCAGCCCGGCCAGACCCTGCGCCTGCCGGGCGCGCCGGGGTCGGGGCCGGGACCGGCGCCGACCATCACGCTGCCGGGGGCCGTGGCGACGGCGCCGGGCGCGACGGTCCCGGGCGCGGCCGTGCCGATGGGCGGCACGCCGCTCAACACCGTGCCGACGACCGGCAACGGCCTCTCGGTCCAGCGCCTGCCTCCGCCCGGTGGCGCCGCCGCGCCCGTGGCGCCCGGCACCATGCCCCCGGCCGTGCCGGGCACGGTCCCGCCCGCGGGCGCCGTGACCGGCCCGGTGTCGCCGACGACCGGCGCCCCGACCTCGATCGTGCCGAAGCCTGCGGCTCCGGCCGCCACGGTGCCGCCGGTCGCCAGCGCCACGGTGCCGCCGCCCGCCGCGGCGCCCCAGGCCGCGGCCCGCGGCTCCGGCCGCTTCGCCTGGCCGGTGACCGGCTCGGTGATCGCCGGCTTCAACGCGCCGCTCGCCGGCAAGCCGAACCAGGGCATCAACATCTCCGCCCCGGCCGGCACGCCGATCAAGGCGGCCGGCCCCGGCACCGTCGCCTATGCCGGCAACGAGCTGCGCGGCTACGGCAACCTGGTGCTGATCCAGCACGGCGACGGGTTGGTCACCGCCTATGCCCATGCCGCGTCGCTGTCGGTGAAGAAGGGCGACCAGGTCACCGCCGGCCAGACCATCGGCACGGTCGGCCAGACCGGTGCCGTCGACGCGCCGCAGCTGCATTTCGAGGTGCGCAAGAACAGCGCGCCGGTGGATCCGAAGCAGTATCTGCAGTGAGCTAAGGCCGCTCCACCGGCGCCAGCTCGGCCAGCAGCGCGTCGCGGAAGGCCCGCACCGCGGCCGGCAGGGTGCGGCCGGCCATGGTCAGGATGTGCAGCGTGCTGTCGGTCATGCTCTCGTCGGCGACCGGCACGGCGACGAACTCGCCCAGCTCCACCCGTCCGGGATCTCGGATGGCGCTGGTGAAGTGGATGCAGCCCTCGATGTCGCTGAAGCGGCGCAGCGCGGCCATCGAGTTGGTCGACAGCACCGGCTCCAGCGCCAGCCCCTGCAGGTTGCAGCAGGCGTCGATCAGCTGCCGCTGGGTCCGGTCCGGGTCCGGCAGGGCGACCGGATGGGGCAGGGTCTCGGCCATGGCGATGCTCTCCCGCCCGGCCAGCTTGTGGCGGCGCGGCATCAGCGCGTGCATCGGCCGGCGGATCATCCGCTCCACCGCCACGCCGCGCGGCGGCGCCAGGTTGAAGCTGATGCCGATATCGGTCTTGCCGTCCTGCACCCGGCGGGCGATCTCGATGGAGGTGCCGACCCAGAGGTGGAAGGTCACGCCCGGATGGTCGCGGCGGAAGGCGGCCACGGCCTCGGGCAGGACGTCGAGCCCGAAGCCCTCGAAGCTGGCCAGCCGGACATGGCCGCGATGCGGACCCTGCAGCTCGCGGATCTCCGCGGCTGCGCGTTCGCCGTCCAGCATCGACCGGCGGGCATGGGCGGCCAGGATCTCGCCGGCGGCGCTCGGCACCATGCCGCGCGGCCGGCGCTCGAACAGTTCCGCCCCCAGCTCGCGCTCCAGCTTGGCGATCTGCCGGCTGATGGCGGAGGCGGCGACGTTCAGCCGCTTCGACGCATCCGCGATCGAACCGGACCGGGCGACTTCCAGGAAGTAGCGAAGCGCGGTGCTCTGCATGAAGGGTCTCTCGTCCGTTGCCGCATCGGCAACGCGTCGTGCGAATTATAGCGCTTGTGGCATGCGGGGCGCCTTCCTACCAGGGGCGACGAACGAAACCTGGACAGGGATGGCAGTGGACAGCTTCTCGCCCGAGGCGATCGCGGAGGCCGTGGAGACCCGCCGGCATCTGCACGCGAACCCCGAGCTGAAATACGAGGAGAGCGGCACCGCCGACCTGGTGGCGTCGCGGCTGCGCGGCCTCGGCTATGCGGTCGAGACCGGGCTGGCCGAGACCGGCGTGGTCGGGCTGCTCGACACCGGCCGGCCCGGGCCGACCATCGCCTTCCGCGCCGACATGGACGCGCTGCCGATCCTCGAGGATACGGGCTTGCCCTATGCCTCGAAGATCCCGGGCAAGATGCACGCCTGCGGCCATGACGGGCACACCGCCTCGCTGCTGCTGGCCGCAAGCGGCCTCGCCGGCATGGCCGACCGCCTGTCCGGCCGGATCAAGCTCCTGTTCCAGCCGGCGGAGGAGGGCGGGCTCGGCGCCGCCCGGATGATCGAAGCCGGGGCGCTGGACGGCGTCGCCGCGGTCTATGGCTACCACAACCGCCCGGCCTATCCGCTCGGCCGCGTCTTCGCCAAGGCCGGCCCGACCATGGGCGGCAGCTCGCTCTACGAGGTCACCATCTCCGGCAAGGGCGGCCACGCCTCGCGGCCGGACCTGGCGGTCGACCCGATCTTCGTCGGCACCGCCGTGGTGCAGGGGCTGCAGAGCGTGGTGTCGCGCCGCCTGTCGCCGCTGGAATCCGGCGTCGTCACGGTCACCCAGTTCCACGGCGGCAACAGCCACAACATCATCCCGATGGCGGCGACGCTGTCGATCAACACCCGCGACGGGTCGCCGGCCGCCTATGAGCGGATCGACCAGGAGCTGCGCTGGGTGATCGCCCAGATCTGCGAGGCGCACGGCGCCACCGCGGCGATCGAGCAGACCATGCGCATCCCCTCGGTGGTGAACGACGCCGCCGAGACCGACTTCGTGCTGGCGACCGCGCTCGACACGGTCGGCCCCGATCGCTCCGGCCGGATGGATTCGCTGCCGACCATGGGGGCCGAGGACTTCGCCTTCTACCTGGAGCAGGTGCCGGGCTGCTTCTTCTTCGTCGGCAACGGCGAGGACAGCGCCTATCTGCACCATCCCCGCTACGACTATCGCGACGAGATCCTGCCGGTCGCCGCCGGGATGTTCCTCGCCATCGCCGAACGTCGCCTGGGGGTGGGCTGACCATGACCGCCTCGACCGCCGAAGGCCGCTCCTGGATGCAGCGCTTCCTGGCCCTGATCGAGCGGGCCGGCAACCGCCTGCCGCACCCGTTCCTGCTGTTCCTCATCCTCTGCGGCGTCGTCGCGGTGCTGTCCTGGCTGATGGCGATGGGCGGCGCCTCCGGCATCAACCCGAAGACCGGCAAGGAGATCGCGGTCCAGAGCCTGATTTCCGGCGACGGCCTGGTCTTCGCCCTGACCTCGATCGCCAAGAACTACGTCAACTTCCCGCCGCTCGGCGTCATCCTGGTGATCATGCTGGCGATCGGCGTGGCCGATAAGGTCGGGATGATCGCCAGCCTGATGCAGGTCAGCGTGATCAAGGCGCCGCGGCACCTGACCACCTTCGTCATCTTCCTGGTCGGGATGTGCAGCCACCTGGCCTCCGACGCCGCCTACATCGTGCTGATCCCGCTCTCGGCCATGATCTTCCAGGCGGTCGGGCGCAACCCGCTGGTCGGCGCCGTCACCGGCTACGTCGCGGTCGGCGCCGGCTACGACGCCAGCCTGTTCATCACCCCGGTCGACATCATCCTGTCCGGCATCACCACCGGCGCGGCGCATGCGATCGACCCGAACGCCTATGTCTCGCCGCTCGACAACTACTACTTCATCGCCTGCTCGGCGGTGCTGCTGTCGCTGGTCGGCACGCTGGTGATCGAACGGATCGTCGAGCCGCTGGCCGGCACCTACACCGGCGACGTGGTGCTGACGCTGGAGCCGATCGGCGATGTCGAGGGCCGGGCGCTGAAGCGCGTCGGCTGGGTGGCGCTGGCCTTCCTCGCGGTGGTCCTGGCCGCGGTGCTGCCGGCCGGGTCGCCGCTGCGCAACGAGCAGGGCGGGCTGGTGCCGTCGCCCTTCCTCGAAGGCATCGTCGCCATCCTGGCGGTGTTCTTCCTGCTGCTCGGCTGGGTCTACGGCGCCGCGGTCGGCAAGGTGAAGAGCGCCCGCGACGTCGCCGGCTTCATGGCCGAGGCGGTGAAGGAGCTGGCGCCGACCCTGGTGCTGTTCTTCGCCATCTCGCAGTTCCTGGCCTGGTTCCGCTGGACCAATCTCGGCGAATGGATCGCGATCCACGGCTCGCATCTGCTCGACACCGGCGGGCTGGGCGGCACGCCGCTGGTGCTGGCCTTCATCCTGCTGGCCATGGTGATGAGCGTCTTCATCACCTCCGGCTCGGCGCAATGGTCGCTGATGGCGCCGGTCTTCGTGCCGATGATGATGCTGGTGGGGCTGGAGCCGGCGCTGGTCCAGGCCGCCTTCCGCATCTCGGACTCGGTCACCAACGTGATCTCGCCGATGAGCCCGTATTTCGCGGTCTGCCTCGCCTTCCTGCAGCGCTACCAGAAGGATGCCGGCATCGGCACGCTGGCGGCGATGACGCTGCCGATCTCGATCGGCTTCCTGGTCGCCTGGACCGCCTTCCTGGTGCTGTGGATCGAGATCGGCCTGCCGCTGGCCCCCGGCGTCGGGCTGTTCCTGAACTGACGGGGAGGGGCGGCGCAGGCCGCCCCTCTACTTCGCCGCCTCCAGCCGTTTGCCCAGGCGGCCGGCCAGGTCCTGGATGTACTGCCAGGCGACGCGGCCGGAGCGCGAGCCGCGGGTGATGGTCCATTCCAGCGCCTCGGCGCGCAGCGTTGCGGGATCGATCTCCAGGCCGAAGGCCTTGGCGTAGCCCTCCACCATCTCCAGATAGGTGTCCTGGTTGCAGCCGTGGAAGCCGAGCCACAGGCCGAAGCGGTCGGACAGCGACACCTTCTCCTCCACCGCCTCGCCGGCGATGATCGCGGTCGACCGCTCGTTCTCGATCATCTCGCGCGCCAGGATGTGGCGGCGGTTCGAGGTGGCGTAGAACACGACATTCTCCGGCCGGCCCTCGATGCCGCCCTCCAGGATCGCCTTCAGCGACTTGTAGCTGGCGTCCTGGCCGTCGAAGGACAGGTCGTCGCAGAACAGGATGAAGCGGCGCGGCGAGGCGCGCAGCAGGTGCAGCAGCCGGGGCAGGGAGGAGATGTCCTCGCGATGGATCTCGACCAGCGCCAGGATGCCGCCGGCCTCGCCGTTCACCGCCGCATGCACCGACTTGACCAGCGAGCTCTTGCCCATGCCGCGGGATCCCCACAGCAGCGCGTTGTTGGCCGGCAACCCTCTGGCGAAGCGGCGGGTGTTCTCCAGCAGCAGGTCGCGCTGCAGCTCGATGCCCTGCAGCAGGGCCAGATCGACCTTGCTGACCGCCGGGACCGGCAGCAGCCGCCCGTGCTCGGCGTCCCAGGTGAAGGCGTCGGCGCTGGCCAGGTCGGTCGGCGCCGGCGGCGGGGGGGCCAGCCGCTCCAGCGCATCGGCGATGCGGGTCAGCAGTTGCAATCGTGTCGGGTCCAGGTCGGCCACCGGACAGTCTCCTTCGCTTTCGGGCCCGCCGACGCTAATGATCGTGCCGCGGGCCTGTCGAGATCAACCGCCGCAGGGCTCCTCTGCCGCGGCCGCAGGCAGACCGGATTCCATTGCAACCGCAGCGCTGGCCGCTATAGTCGCGCGCGACTGCAAAGGTGGAGCGAAAGATGCTGATTTCCGAGGCTTATGCCCAGACGGCCGATGCCGGCGCGGCCGGCGGTGCCGGCATGCTGATGCAGTTCGCGCCGCTGATCCTGATCTTCGTGGTGTTCTACTTCCTGCTCATCCGGCCGCAGCAGAAGCGGGCGAAGGAGCATCGCGACATGCTGGGCGCGCTGCGCCGCGGCGACCGCGTCGTCACCGGCGGCGGCATCGTCGGCACCGTGCAGAAGGTGGCCGATGACGAGCTGACGATCGAGATCGCCGAGAATGTCCGGGTCAAGGTGATCCGCAGCACCGTGACCACCGTCCTGGCGCGCACCGAGCCGGCCAAGGGTGGCGGATCGGGCAACGGCGACAAGGACGAGGACGCCGTGCCGCCGGCCGCGGCCAACGCGCCGGCCGAGGCGGAGAAGCCGAAGGGGCTGGGCCGCTTCCTGTCGCGGAAGTGAGCTGAGCGGGGCGGCAGCGGTCATGGAGATCTCCTCCGTCATCCCGCCCGGGCGGCGGATGATCGACGGCTATCCGCCGGGCGGCTTCCGTGTCGCCGGCACGCTGTACCAGGGGCCGATGCTGATCTGGCCGGAGGGCGAGGCGCCCTGGTCGCTGGATCGGATCGAGGACCTCGACGTGGCCGCTCTCGACCCGGTGCGGCGGATCGATCCGCCGGTCGAGGTGCTGCTGATCGGCTGCGGCCCGCGCATGACGCTGCTGCCCTCCGTGCTGCGGCGGCAGATCCGCGAGGCCGGCATCGGCATGGACGCGATGGACACCGGCGCCGCCTGCCGCACCTACAACGTGCTGATCTCGGAAGGCCGGCGCGCCGCCGCGGCGCTGATCCCGGTCTGATATCGCTTTAACCCGGTCGCTTGTCTAAACTTGAAGCGAGCAGCAGGGGAGGCGCGATATGAAGCCGATGACGGCGGGCATCACCGGGGCCGCGGAGGGGATCGACAACATCACCTGGTCGATCCTGGGCCAGACCTATGTGCCGAAGCAGATCTCGGCGGACAGCTTCGCCTGGCATGCCACCTTCGGCATCGGCACCTTCGTGCCGCCGCACATCCACCCGCTGCAGGACGAGTTCCTCTACATCCTCGAGGGCAAGCTCGACTTCGTGCTGGACGGCAAGAACGCGTCGGCCACGGTCGGCGACCTGGTGCGCCTGCCCAAGGGCATCCCGCACGGCATCTTCAACAACAGCGGCGCGATCGCGAAGTCGCTGTTCTGGGTGGCACCGACCGGCCGGCTGGTCGAGCTGTTCCAGGCCATCCACGACCTGCCGCAGCAGACGCCGGAGGCGGTGGTGGCGCTGGCGGCGAAGCACGACGTCGAATTCCTGCCACCGCCCGCTTAGCGGCGCAGCTGGGCGGGCGTGAAGCCGGCCACCGTCGCATAGCCGCGGACGATCGCCTGCCTTTCCGCATGCGGCAGGACGGCCTCGATGTCCTCGAAGCCGTCCGGCGCCAGCTGCTCGATCACGTCGATCACGCCCTCCGGACCGCCGCTGCGGTTCAGCCGGACGATCTCCGCCGTCTTCGGCCGCCGGTCGGCCTCGTAGCGCTCCAGCGCGGCCACGGCATCCGGAGCGTCCGCCAGGGCGTCGGCCAGGGACCGGGCGTCGAGGATCGCCTGCGACGCGCCGTTCGACCCGACCGGGTACATCGGATGTGCCGCGTCGCCCAGCAGCGTCACCCGGCCATGGCGCCAGCGCGGCAGCGGGTCGCGGTCGCACATCGGGTACTCCCAGAACTCCGGCGTCGCCTGGACGATCTCGCCGATGTCGGCCTCCGGCAGCGCGAAGCGGCGGGCATGCGGCAGCACCTCGTCCCGCCGGCCGGGCCGCGACCAGTCCTCGCGCCGGGGCGGGGGCGTGCTGCCGTCGCCGATCCGGGCGCAGACCGCCCAGTTGGTCAGCCGCCGGTCCGGCGCGGTGCCGGGCGCGATCGGGTACAGCACCACCTTCGCCTGCATGCCGCCGGCGACGATCATCGTCCGGCCGTCCATGTATGCCGGCCAGTCGATCGCGCCGCGCCAGATCATGACGCCGTTCCAGGACGGCGGCCCCTGGTTCGGATGCAGCGTGTCCCGCACGATCGAATGGATGCCGTCGGCCGCGACAAGAACGTCGCCGCGCGCGGTGCCGGCCGGCGCGCCGTGGCGGTCGACGAAATGCGCGATCACCTCGGTTCCGCTCTGCTCGAAGCCGGCCAGGCGGCGGCCGTGGTGGATCTCGCCGCCCAGCCGCTCCCTTGCCGCCTTGTGCAGCACGCCATGCAGCCGGCCGCGGTGGATCGAGAACTGCGGCACCGGGAAGCCGGCATCCAAGCCGCGCGGCTCGCGCCACACGACCTGGCCGAAGCGGTTGGTGTACAGCAGCTCGCGGGTGCGGATGGCGACGGCGTCGAGCCGGTCGAGCAGGCCGAGCCCGGCCAGCTCCTGGATCGCATGCGGCAGGGTGTTGATGCCGACGCCGACCTCCCGCGGCTCGGTCGCCTGCTCGAACACGGCGCAGCCGATCCCGCGCGCCTGCAGCATCAGCGCCGCAGTCAGCCCGCCGATGCCGCCACCGACGATGATCGCCTTCATCGGTCGCCTCCCCTGATGTTTTCGAGCCCAAGTCTTCAGCCTGAAGCCGGCGCTGGCAAGCTCCGGTGGCGATCGGTGCCGCGAGCGGGCATATAGGGGCCGCCATGTCGACCACCGATCCCCTGGGCCAGAACGGCGAGCAGGTTCGCCGCCTCGACCACGACCGTTACCTGACCTGCCTGTTCGCCCCGCCGCCGCGCCGGCCGGCGCTGTTCGCGGTCTACGCCTTCAATGTCGAGGTGGCGAAGACGCGCGAGGTGGTCAGCCAGCCGCTGCTCGGCCAGATCCGGCTGCAATGGTGGCGCGACGCCGTCGGCGAGATCTATGACGGCCGGCCGCGGCGGCACGAGGTGCTGGACGCGCTGGCCCCGGCGGTCTGGGCCCATGACCTCAGCCGGACTCATTTCGACACCGTCATCGATGCGCGTGAGCGCGACCTGGAGGACGAGCCGCCGGCGACCCTCGCCGATCTGGAGCGCTACGCCGCCGACACCGCCGGACCGCTGCTGCGCCTGCATCTCGAGGTGCTGGGCGTGCGCGAGGATGCGGCGCATCGGGCGGCGACGGCGGTCGGCACCGCCTGGGCCCTGGTCGGGCTGATGCGCGCCGTGCCGTTCCACGCCCGGCAGAAGCGCCTGTACCTGCCGCAGGAGATCGTCTCCGCCGAGGGCGTCGACCGAGGCCTGCTGTTCGAGATGAAGCCGCATGACGGGCTGCGCCGGGCGGTGGCGCGCGTGGCCGAGGCGGCCGGGAGCCATCTGGCCGAAGCGCGGGCTTTGCGCCGCGAGGTGTCGCGGACGGCGGTATCGGCGCTGCTGTCTGCTCGCCTGGCCGACGGCTATCTGCGCCGGCTGAGCCGGGCGGGGCATGACGTCTTCTCTGCCCTGGTCCAGGAGCCGCCACCGCTGCGTCAGGCGGACCTGGTGCTCGGGGCCATGCTGGGGCGGTTCTGATCGGCCGTAGCGGCATCGGAGCCTGATGGTCCGGCGGTGAACACGATGTTCATTGCGGTCCCTCCTGATTTTGTTCATCATATGTTCTGGCTGAGAGCCATGCTTCGCGCCAGAATGATCTGCCGAGAAAACATGCTTCTGGAGATCTCGCCCCGCAGGGCACGGTATTCACACATCGATCGTCGACACCGACGGTAGGCGTGCGAACAGGTTGCCTCTCCCGCAAGCGGGAGAGGCAACCAACAGGGCCCAATGCGTGTGCGGACGAGATGTGTGAATCCGATAGCCCGGCAGGGCGAGGGTTGCCGAGCTCTTGCGGCTGTTGCTAGAGTTGCAATAGTTAGAAATCAAGTTCCATAAAATGGAACTCTGGATGGCTTCATGACTACGCTCGAAAGCGCCGCCGCTGTCCTGCGCTGCTTCTCCACCAGCCGCACCGAGCTCACGGTGACCGAGGCGTCGGCGCTGCTGTCGCTGCCGAAGAGCAACATCTCCCGCCTGCTGCGGGCGATGCGCGACGCCGGGCTGCTGGAGACGATCGGCGACACCAAGCGCTATCGGCCCGGCGCGCTGATCCTCGGCGTCGCGCATCTGTTCAGCACCACCTCGTCGCTGGTCGGCCGGGCGGATGCGGTGGTGGCCCGGATCGTCGCCGCGGTCGGCCACACCGGCTATGTCTCGATCCGCGACGGCGGCGAGGTGACCGGCCTGACCTATCATCCGGGCACCAACGTGCTGCGCGTCGCCACGCCTGTCGGCCGGCCGCTGGCGGCCCATTCCAGCGCCACCGGCCGGTCGCTGCTGGCGCGGTTGCCGGACGACCAGGTGCGGGCGCTGTTCCGGGAGCCCTGGCCGCCGGTCTCGCCAACCGCGCCGCAGAATCTCGCGGAGCTGCTGCAGCGACTGGACAAGGTCCGCCGCCTGGGCTTCGCGGAATCCCATGACGAGGCCAATCGCGGCGTCGGCGCCCTGGCCGCCGCGGTCGGATCGCCCGAAACCGGCGAGGCGGTCAGCCTCTGCATCGCCTATCCGCTCTCCACCGTCACGGCGGAGGAGCGGGAGGACATCATCGCCCGGCTGCTGGCCGGGGCACGGGAGGTCGCGGCCCTGGCCGGCGACCCGAACTGGCAGGCCGGGATCTCGGCCTCCGCAGCGTAACCAAGGAACGGATCGATCATGCGCTGGCGCATCGGCTTCGACATCGGCGGCACCTTCACCGACTTCATCCTCTATGACGGCGAGGGGCGCACGGTGAAGCTGCACAAGCGGCTGACCACGCCGCACGACCCGTCCGAGGCGGCGCTGATCGGCATCGAGGAGCTGGTGGCGATGGCCGGCATCCGGCTGGCGGATGTCGGCGAGATGGTGCACGGCACCACCCTGGTCACCAACGCGGTGATCGAGCGCAAGGGCGCCAGGCTGGGGCTGATCACCACCCGCGGCTTCCGCGACGTGCTGGAGATGGGTACCGAGCAGCGCTACGACATCTACGACCTGTTCCTGCAGTTCCCGGAGCCGCTGGTGGCCCGCCGGCTGCGTCTGGAGGTGCCGGAGCGGATGGACCGCGACGGCACGGTGGTCGAGACGCTGGACCGCGAGGCCGTCCGCGCCGCCCTGCGGCGGCTGGCGGCGGACGGCGTCGAGGCCGTCGCCGTCTGCTTCCTGCACGCCTATCGCAACCCGGAGCATGAGCGGATCGTCGGCGAGATCGCCCGCGCCGAGTTCCCGCAGCTGGCCGTGTCGCTGTCTTCCGAGGTCGTGGCCGAGCTGTGGGAGTACCAGCGCTGCGTCACCACCTGCGCCAACGCCTATGTCCAGCCGCTGATGGACCGGTACCTGCAGCGGCTTGAGCGGGAGCTGGCGGCGCGCGGCTTCACCGGCACGCTGCGGCTGATGCATTCGGCCGGCGGGCTGGTGGCGCCGGAGACGGCGCGCGCCTTCCCGATCCGGCTGCTCGAATCCGGCCCGGCCGGCGGCGGCCTGGCGACGGCGCTGTTCGGCGCCCTGGCCGGCAAGGCCGACGTCATCTCCTTCGACATGGGCGGCACCACCGCCAAGGCCTGCCTGATCGAGGACGGCCGTGCCGAGATCGCGCCGATGATGGAGGCGGGGCGGGTGCATCGCTTCAAGAAGGGCTCGGGCCTGCCGGTCAAGGCGCCGGTGATCGACATGATCGAGATCGGCGCCGGCGGCGGGTCGATCGCCTCGATCGACGAGGTCGGCCTGCTGCGCGTCGGGCCGCATTCCGCCGGGTCCGACCCCGGCCCGGCCTGCTACGGCAAGGGCGGCGTCGAGCCGACGGTGACCGACGCCAACCTGGTGCTGGGCTATTACGACCCCGGCTTCTTCCTGGGCGGCCGCATGGCGCTGGACAAGGCCGCGGCCGAGGCCGCAGTCGCGCGTGTCGCGGAGCCGCTCAGCCTGTCGGTCGAGGAGGCGGCCTGGGGCATCCACAAGGTGGTGACGGAAAGCATGGCCGCCGCCGCCCGGGTACACCTGGTGGAGAAGGGCAAGGACCCGCGCCGCTACGCCATGGTCGGCTTCGGCGGCGCCGGCCCGGCCCATGCCGCCGGCGTGGCGCGCGTGCTGGGCGTGGCCGAGGTGATCATCCCGCCGGCCTCCGGCGCGGCCTCGGCGCTGGGCTTCCTGGCGGCGCCGCTGTCCTTCGAGCTGGTGCGGTCGCACCCGGTGCGCTTCTCCGGCGAATTCGACGCCGATGCCGTCAACGGCGTGCTGGCGGAGCTGGAGGCGGAGGGCCGGCGGCGGCTGGCAGAGGCGGGTGTCGACGCGGCGGCCGTCACGGTCGAGCGCAGCGCGGACATGCGGCTGACCGGCCAGATGCACGAGATCGCCGTGCCGCTGCCGTCCGGCCCGATCGACGCCGGCAGCCTGGGGGCGATCCGCACTGCCTTCGCCGAGGTCTACACCGCCCGCTACACCTCGCTGTATGGCGGGGCCGAGATCGAGGCGATCAACTTCCGCGTCCGCTGCCTGGGTCCGACGCCGACGCTGTCGCTGACCGGCGCGGCCGGGGGTGGCGACGCCGCGGCGAAGCGCAAGGGCACGCGGCAGGCCCGCTTCGCCGACGGCACGGTCGAGGCCGTCGTCTACGACCGCTACGCCCTGGTGCCGGGCGACCGGATCGAGGGACCGGCGATCATCGAGGAGCGGGAATCCACCACCATCGTGCCGCCGGGCGATGTCGTGCGGGTGGACGAGAGCCTGAACCTGCGCGTCGCCATCGGCGTCGCCGCGCCGGTCCAGGCGCTGGTCACGGCCGAGATGCCGCTGCCCGAGGCGATGGCGCGGATCGAGGCCGACCCGATCGCGCTGGAGATCATGTGGAGCCGCCTCGTCACCGTGGTCGAGGAGATGTGGCTGACGGTCTGCCGCACCGCCTTCTCGCTGGTGATCTCCGAGGCCCAGGACTTCGCCTGCGAACTCCTGGACCCCGAGGGCGAGACGCTGGCCCATTCGCCGCGGGCGATGCCGGTGTTCAACCTGACCCTGCCGCGGGCGGTGAAGGCGCTCCTGGCCGAGTATCCGGCGGAGACGCTGCGGCCCGGCGACGTGCTGGTCACCAACGACCCCTGGCTCTGCGCCGGGCACCTGTTCGACATCGCCGTGGTCACGCCGGTGTTCCATGACGGCCGGCTGGTCGGGCTGATGGGCACGGTCGGCCACGTCTCCGACATCGGCGGCACCAAGGACAGCCTGCGCGCCCGCGAGATCTACGAGGAGGGGTTCCAGATCCCGCCGATGAAGCTGGTGGAGGAGGGGCGGCCGAATGCGACGCTGTTCCGCCTGCTGGCCGAGAATGTCCGCAACCCGGGCCAGGTGACGGGCGACATCCACTCCTTCGTCGCCGCCAACGCGATCGGCGCCGACCGCCTCGTCGCCTTCATGCGCGAATACGGCATGCAGGACCTGCGGGCCCTGGCCGCGGTGGTGCAGGGCCGGTCCGAGAAGGCGATGCGCGAGGCGATCGCGGCGCTGCCGGACGGCGTCTACCGGTCGGAGATCGAGAACAACCCGCTGGGCGAACGGCTGCGCTATCCGCTGGCGCTGACCATCGACGGCGACCGCATCACCCTCGATTTCGCGGGCGCGCCGGCGCAGCTGCCGCAGGGCGGGCTGAACTGCACCATGAACTACACCGCGGCGCATGCGACCTATCCGCTGAAATGCATGCTGACGCCGAATGTGCGTGGCAATGCCGGCTGCTACCGGCCGTTCGAGGTGAAGGCCCCGGAAGGGTCGATCCTGAACGCCACCAGGCCGATGGCGGTGAACCTGCGCACCCGCACCGGCTGGTACATCGCGCCGAACATCTTCCGCGCCCTGGCCGAGGCGGCGCCGGACAAGGTGCAGGCCTTCACCGGCCTGCCGGTGGCCGCCACCATCTACGGCCGCGACGGGGCGGGGGCGACCTATTCCGACATGCTGTTCATGGGCGGCGGGCAGGGCGCCTCGTCGCATGGCGACGGCAAGTCCGGCCTGCTGTGGCCGACCTCGGCCGCCAACACCTCGGTCGAGCTGTTCGAGACCCGCGTCCCGGTGCTGGTGCTGGAGAAGACCTATGTCCAGGACTCCGGCGGGCCGGGGCGCCATCGCGGCGGGCTGGGCCAGCGCGTCTCGCTGCGCAAGCTGGCCGATGACGGGCTGGCCACCTTCGTCGCCGTCTATCCGGAGGGGGTGAAGTCGAGCAACCCAGGCCTGTTCGGCGGCGCGCCGGGCGGTGCCGCGCGCGGTGTGGTCCGTGATGCGCAAGGCCAGGTCCTGCGCGACTGCGGCACCGGCGAACTGGTCCAGCTGAGCAAGCCGGGCGAGATCGTCGAGATCGTCCTGGCCGGCGGCGCCGGCTACGGCGACCCGGCGGAACGGCCGCGCGCGGTGCTGGACCGCGATGTCGGCGATGGCCGGGTCTCGGCACCGGCCGACGCTGACGCCAAGGCCGCATGAGCTTCTGGGCCGCGCATCTCAAGGTGCGCGGCCCTTCTCGAACAGGGTACGCCCAAGAGCCCGCATCGCGAGATCAAGGCCGCAGCCAAGCGGTCCCACCAGGAGGTTTCATGCAGCACGACCTGACCGCGGACCCCACCGCGGCACCCCCGGCCGGTGACGCCACCGGCCGCCGGCACCCCAGCGTGTTCGAGCCGGCGACGCTGGCCCTGATCATCCTGCTCTGCGTCTTCGGCGCCATCATCGGCATGCAGATCCTGGTCAGCCTCGGCGTCTCGGCGAACACCTCGCTGATCGGCGCCCTCGCCGCCATGGTGCTGGCGCGCATCCCGCTGGGCCTGTTCGCCCGCTACCGCTCGATCCATGTCCAGAACCTGGCGCAGAGCGCCATCTCCGGCGCCACCTTCGGCGCCGCCAACAGCCTGCTGCTGCCGATCGGCATCCCCTATGCGCTGGGCCGGCCGGACCTGGTGCTGCCGATGTTCGCCGGCGTCGCCCTGGCGATGCTGCTCGATGCCTATCTGCTGTACCGGATGTTCGACACCAAGGTGTTCCCGGCGACCGGCGCCTGGCCGCCCGGCGTGGCGGCGGCGGAGGCGATCAAGGCCGGCGACGAGGGCGGCCGCAAGGCGGTGCTGCTGGGCGTCGGCGTGGCCATCGGCGCCGTCGGTTCCTTCTTCAGGATCCCGATGTCGGCCTTCGGCATCGCCTTCATCGGCAACATCTGGGCGCTGGCCATGTTCGGCGTCGGCCTGCTGCTGCGCGGCTATTCCCCGCAGCTGTTCGGCGGCGACGCGTTCGCCGGCATCATCCCGGGCGGTGACCTGGCCAAGGCCTATATCCCGCACGGTGTGATGATCGGCGCCGGCCTGGTGGCGCTGCTGCAGGTCGGCGCGACCATTCTGCGCCGCGACGCCGACGGCGGCACCCGCACCCAGTCGGATGCGGCGCTGCGGCGGGCACTCGGGCTCGGCACCGCCGGCTACATCGCGCTGGCCATGCTGATCGCCGCGGCCGGCGGGCTGTGGGCCGAGCTGTCCTGGGGCATGCTGGTCGCCTTCGTGGTCTACGCCGCCTTCGCCGCCTTCGTGCACGAGCTGATCGTCGGCCTGGCGGCGATGCACTCCGGCTGGTTCCCGGCCTTCGCCGTGGCGCTGATCACCCTGGTGATCGGCATGTTGATCGGCTTCCCGCCGACGGCGCTGGCGGCGCTGGTCGCCTTCTCCGCCGCCACCGGTCCCGCTTTTGCCGATATGGGTTATGACCTCAAGGCCGGGTACATCCTCCGCGGCCACGGTGCCGACCCGGAGTTCGAGCGCGACGGCCGCCGGCAGCAGCTGCTGGCCGCCATGGTCGCCTTCCTGGTGGCCATCGTCGTCGTCTTCCTGTCCTGGGAAGCCTATTTCGCGCAGGATCTGCTGCCGCCGGTCGACCGGGTCTACGCCGCCACGATCGGGGCTGGGGTGGCGCCGGATGTGGCGCGGTCGCTCGCCCTCTGGGCGGTGCCCGGGGCTCTGGTCCAATGGCTCGGCGGGTCGAAGCGGCAGATGGGCATCCTGTTCGCCACCGGCCTGCTGCTCAACGCCCCGCTGGCCGGCTGGGCGGTGCTGGCCGGCATCGTCATCCGCTTCCTGTGGGCCCGCTGGCGCGGCGAGGAGGGGCGGAGCGAGATGGAGGTGGTCGCGGCCGGGGTGATCGCCGGCGACGCCCTGTTCAGCTTCTTCGACTCCGTCGCCAAGCCGTTCACCGGCCGTCGTTAGACGCACCCTGCCGCCGCTGCACGAAATCGAGGAAGGCGCGCAGCGGCGGCGGCATCTGACGGCGGCTGGGATAGTAGAGGTAGAAGCCGGGGAAGGGCGGCGTCCAATCCGCCAGCATCCGAACCATCCGGCCGGCCTCGACCAGCGGCCGGATCTGCAGGTCGAACAGGTAGCCGATGCCGACGCCGTCCAGCACGGCCCGGATCGCGACCTCGGGCTCGGTGACGGTGAGCGGGCCTTCCACCGCCACCTCCAGCTTCTCCGGGCCGCGCTCGAACTCCCAGCGGTAGAGGCTGCCGTCGGTCGGCCAGCGGAAATTGATGCAATGGTGATGCCGCAGGTCGCGCGGCGTCTCGGGCGCGCCGAAGCGCTCGAGATAGGAGGGGGCGGCCACCACCATCAGCTCGAGCTCGCCGCCCAGCTTCACGGCGACCATGTCGCGCTCGACCATCTCGCCGAGCCGCAGGCCGGCGTCGAAGCGGCCGGCGACGATGTCGACCAGCCGGTCCTCGACCACGATGTCGAGGGCGATGTCCGGATAGGCCTCGCGGAAGGGACCGATCAGCGGCGCCAGGCGATGGATGGCGGCGATGCGCGAGGCGTTGAGCCGCAGCACACCTGCGGGCGTGTCGCGCAGGGCCTGGACCTGGGCGACCGCGGCATCGAGATCAGCCAGGGCCGGCAGCAGGCCGGCCAGCAGCCGCGCCCCGGCCTCGCTCGGCGCCACGCTGCGGGTGGTGCGGTTCAGCAGCCGCAGGCCCAGCCGTTCCTCCAGCCCGCGGATGGTCTGGCTCAGCGCCGAGCGCGACAGGCCCAGCTGCGCCGCGGCGCGGGCGAAGCTGCCATGCTCGGCGATCGCGGCGAAGGCCCGCAGCTCGGCGTAGTCGCTGCCGCGCATTGTGCATCATTCCATTAACGGCCCATGCGGATAATGCCGCCTTCATGGACGAATGTCAGCGCGCCATCTTCCGGCCAGCACTGCAGGAGACGACCATGAGCGACACGCTGTACCATTATCGGCTGCTCGGCCGGTCCGGCCTCAGGGTCTCGCCGCTGGCGCTCGGCGCCATGACCTTCGGCACCGACTGGGGCTGGGGCGCCGACGAGCCGGAGGCGCGCCGGATCTTCGACACCTATGTCGACCGCGGCGGCAACTTCATCGACACCGCCAACCAGTACACCGACGGCAGCTCCGAGCGCCTGGTGGGCCGGTTCGCGGCTGATCGCCGCGACCGGCTGGTGATCGCCACCAAATACACGCTGCCGCTGCGGGCCGGCGATCCGAACTCCGGCGGCAACCACCGCAAGAGCCTGGTCCGGTCGGTCGAGAGCAGCCTGCAGCGGATGCAGACCGACTATATCGACCTGCTCTACCTCCACGCCTGGGACTTCACGACTCCGGTCGAGGAGATCCTGCGCGCCATGGACGACGTCGTCCGGGCCGGCAAGGTGCTGTATGTCGCGATCTCCGACGCCCCGGCCTGGCAGGTGGCGCGGATGCAGACCATCGCCGATCTGCGCGGCTGGTCGCCGCTGATCGCGCTGCAGATCGAGTACAGCCTGATCGAGCGGACGGTGGAGCGTGACCTGATCCCGATGGCGCGCGAGCTCGGCCTCGGTGTCATCCCCTGGTCGCCGCTGGCCAGCGGCGTGCTGACCGGCAAGTACGGCCGGGCCGATCTCGATATCGGCGGCGGCACGGCGGAGGCCGCGGGCACACGCAAGAACGTCGCCGCCGGCAACGGCGCCCTGAGCGAGCGGGGCCTCGCCATCGCCGAGGAGGTCAAGGCGGTGGCGGCCGAGATCGGCCGGACCCCGGCGCAGGTCGCCCTGGCCTGGACCCTGCTGAACCCGGCCGTGACCGCGCCGATCATCGGCGCGCGGACGGCGGCGCAGCTCGAGGACAATCTCGGCGCGCTCGACGTCGTGCTTTCGGACGACCAGCGGGCACGGCTGGACGCGGCGAGCGCCGTCGACCTCGGCTTCCCGCACGAGTTCCTGGCCCGGCCGATGACCCGCAACGTCATGTTCGGCGATGTCAGGATCGCGCCGCGGCGCTAGGCCGGAGCTTGCGTCATGGCGTCTTGTCCTCGGTCACGGAAGCCGCGAGCCGCAATGGCGGCTCGCGGTGCGGCGGGATCGGCCGCGCCGCGTCCCGGGCGGCGCGGCACAGGGCCCAGAGATACGGTGCGGCGCAGAGCAGGATGCCGCCGAGCCAGAGCATGGCAAGGATCATGATCTGGTCCTCCAGGGCTTCGATCAGGCCGAGCACGAACACGATCGCCGCCGCGGCCGGCCTCAGAACCGATACCCGATGGCCAAGCCGACCGAGGGTTGCACCTGGCTTTCGGTGATCGGGCTGTCCGCCGCGTCACCGAGGAGGACGCCCACGCCGGCATTCGCCATGGCGAACCAGTTCTCGGAGAACGCCCATCTCAGCCCGATCTGGAAGTCGACGCTCTTGAACCCGGACCCGGCGTCGAAGCGCTCCAGCCCGGATTTCCGCGACTGGGCCGGCGAGACGCCGAAGAAGGTCTGCATGGTGTCGTCGTCAGCCCAGGTGGCGGAGATGCCGGACGTCAGGGTCCAGCTTTCGGACAGCGGCACCTTCACCGACACGTCGGGCCGGACCTGCAGGCCTTCGCTGCCGCCGAAATCCTTGGCGATGTCGAGGCCGATCTGCACCATGCCGAAGGAATAGGATCCGAAGATATGGCCGCGCGCGGCGGCGTCGATGTCGCCCAAACCCCTCAGATGGTCCTCGTCATCCTCGTCGCGCCCCGGTGCGAAGCCCACCGACACGCCCAGCCTCAGTGCCTCGGTGCGCACGACGTTCACCCCGACCCCGCGTTCCATGTCGAGGAAGATCCGATCCCGCCAGTTGATCGAGACGAAGGGCCCCGGCGACACCGAGAACTTGTCCGATCCCTCGTAGCTCGGAGCGACCAGGGCGCCGGCGCCGAGCACGAAAGTCCAGTCGTCGGAACCGGCGGCCTCCGGAGCGGGAGCGTCCTCCGGCGGGACGATGATCGCGTCCTGGGCCTCCGCACGCATGCTCGCCCCCGGAAGGACCAGGCACGTGCCCGCGATGGCCAGGGGTGCATAAGTCCTGATTCGGAAGATATTTCGTCGCAACGAAGAGACGGCAGTCGATAACGACGCTGGCATGCGATTCATCCTGTGACTCGATTGAGCCAGGAGAATAAAAGCCGGCCGAACTGCCAGGTTTTAAGTTATATTAAGAGATATTTCCGAAGTGTCCGGCTATGGCGGGGTCCCGGGGTAGCGACATCCGGACGAGGAGGCCGCGCGGCGCGTGGTCGAGCAGATCGATGCTGCCGCCATGGCCACGGACGACATCGCGGGCGATTGAAAGGCCCAGCCCGAAGCCCCTGCCCGAAGCCACGGAGCGCGTGTCGTCGCCCTTGAAGAACGGATCGAAGACCTTCTCGCGCAGCGGCGCGGGAATGCCCGGCCCGTCATCCGTCACGTCGATCTCCGCCATACCGCCCTCGCCGAGCCGCAGGCCGACTCGCACCGCCGACCCATGCTGAACGGCGTTGTTCACGACGTTGCTGACGGCACGGGTCAGCGCGTTGGGCCGGCAGATCCAGGCCAGGCGCGGCGGCCCGGCATAGGCGACGCCGTGGCCGACATCGCCGAATTCGGTGCAGACGGTCTGCAGCAGGCTCGACAGGTCGACCCGAGACATGCGCTCTTCGCGGATGCCGGGCCGCAGATACTCCAGCGTCTCGTCGAGCATATCGCTGATCCGCACGACCTCGTGCAGGATACCCTCCCGCAGCTCCGGGTCGCCGATCCGTTCGGCGCGCAGCCGCAGGCGGGTCAGCGGCGTGCGCAGGTCGTGGCTGATGGCGGCCAGCATGCGGGTGCGGTCGTCGATCAGGGCGCGGATGCGGGTGCGCATGTCGTTCAGGGCACCGGCGACCTGGCCGATCTCGCGCGGCCCGCGGCGGTGGACCAGGCGGTCGTCGTCGGGCGAGCGCCCGAAGGATTCGGCGGCCGCGCCCAGCGCCGACAGCGGCGCGATGATCCAGCGCACCGCATAGATCGACAGGAACAGCACGAACACGATCATGGTGACGATGATCAGGACCGTGGGCTTGAGGATGAACGGCCACAGGCCGGCCCAGTTCGGCGTCGGAAAGAGCAGGATGGTGTGATCGTCGACCCGCACGACGAGGCCGTCGCCGGCATCGGACGGAAGGATGGCGGCGCGGGCGTCGATGCCCCAGAGGGTCTTCAACTGATAGGCGATCAGGCCGGACAGAATCGACGTCGGCTCGCCGTCGGGCTGGACCGCGAACCCTGCCGGCGCTCGAATGACACCGGCGCCGGCACGCCGGGCAATGTCGAGGATCCTGTCGCCCTCCTCCGGGGTGCCGGCACTCTGGAAGATCTGGGTGATCTTGGCGATTCCAGCCGCCGAAAGGACGACCCCATCCCGCGCGTCGGGTTCCCTGAAGAACAGGAACAGGACGGAGCCGATCAACCCGATGCCGAGCAGCATCGAGACGGCGACGATCCCGGTGATCTGGCTGACGATGCTGCGCGGGATCAGGCGAGAGAGGAAGCGCATCAGGCCGGCTCGACCCGTTCGGTGAACATGTAGCCGCCGAGACGCACCGTCTTGATGAAGCGCGGGTTGTCTGGATCCGGCTCGATCTTCTGGCGGATGCGGCTGACATGGACGTCGATGCTGCGCTGGACCGGGCTGGCCAGGCCGCTGTGCGTCAGCTCGATCAGCTGGTCGCGCGACAACACCTGGCCGGGATGCCGGCACAGCGCCGCCAGCAGGTCGAACTCGACGCTGGTCATGGCGACCTTGACCCCCTCGGGGTCGTGCAGTTGCCGCGACGCCGGGTCGATCCGCCAGCCGGCGAAGCGCAGCGGGCGCATGCGGCCGCCGTTCCCGCCCTGGGCGCGCCGCAGCAGCGCCCGGATGCGCGCCACCAGCTCGCGGGAATCGAACGGCTTGGGCAGGTAGTCGTCGGCCCCGATCTCCAGCCCGACGATCCGGTCGACCGCGTCGCCTCGGGCCGTCACCATGATGATCGGGATCGCCGACACGGCCCGCAGCCGGCGGCAGATGCTGAGCCCGTCCTCGCCCGGCAGCATGATGTCGAGCACCACGAGGTCGATCCCGGTCTGGCCCAGCGCCAGGTCCATCTCGGCCGCGGCGGTGGCGGTGGAGACGGCAAAGCCGCTGTCCGAGAGAACGCCCTGCAGCATCCGGGAGATATCGAGATCGTCCTCGACGAGCAGCACATGCGGCTGTGCCTCCGGACGTGCCGCTGCGGAGGTCGACATGGTCTTTCTGGATCCTGCCATGGCCCCATTGTCTCAGCGGGCCGTCGAGCGATCATCCGTCCAAATGTTATTTTTTGTAAACGCCGGCCGTTCGTCGCCTGCGGCCCGACCGGGTCGGCGCTTCGCAAATCGATCACCGTCCGGCTTCTGCGCCGGGCCATTTCGCCTCCGGGCTGGTCAATTTGCCCCACAAATTGTATATCTGAGAGTGAAAATATTACCGGCGCCAGGACTGGGCAGCCGGAAACATAATAGGGGAGGAGTATAACGATGCGGACGCTTCTGGCGGGCGTGAGCATGCTCGCGCTGTTCGGTGCCTTCGGCGGGACTGCGGCGGCCCAGACCGGCATGCTGGACAAGGCGGTCGGCGGCTACACCTTCGACCAGGCGGCGAAGGAGAGCCCGGACACCAAGAACTTCAACAACAAGGATGGCAAGCTGACCTTTGCCATCGTCACCCACACCGCCGGCAACGGCTTCTTCGACCCGACCTATGTCGGCGCCAAGGTCGCGGCCGACATGATCGGGGCCAACCTGCTGATGCTCGGCTCCGAGGCGCCGGTCGACGACATCCCGCGCGAGCTCGAGATCCTCAACCAGATCGTGCAGGACCCGACCATCGACGGCGTCATCATGACGACGCCGCAGGCCGGCGCCTATGACGACCTGGTGAAGAGGCTCGAATCCAAGGGCATCCCGGTCGCCACCACCAACAGCTTCGACGCCACGATCTACAACCGCAGCTCGATCAGCCACACCGGCCAGGCTTCGTCGGCGGCCGGCATCGGTGGCGAGGCGATGGCGAAATGCGTCCTCGACTCCGGCGCCAAGAGCGGCAGCATCCTGTTCCCGAGCACGACCACGCTCGGCAATGTCGAGGTCAACAACCGCGTCACCGCCGCCTTCGAGGCGACGGTGAAGACGCTGGAGGCCGCCGGGCGCCTGAAGGACTTCCAGGTCGATGCCGGCCCGACCAACATCGGCATCGACGTCGACCAGAACAACGCCACCGGTTCGGTGGTCAGCCTGATCGAAAGCCGCGGCGACGTCGTCGGCATCATGGGCAACAACGCCTTCGTCACCCCGGCGATCGGCGACGCCGTGGCCCAGCTCAAGATCGGCGACAAGATCTGCAGCTACGGCTTCGACCTGGGGCCGAAGCAGCTGGAGCAGATCAAGAACGGCAATCTCGACGGCGCGCTCGGCCAGCAGCCTTTCCTCCAGGGCTTCTGGCCGGTGATGCAGCTGTATCTCCAGATCGACCGGGGCGTCTCCGCCGCCGATCTCGACACCAAGGCGCAGCTGGTGACCAGCGGCAACGTCGACAAGGTCGGCAAGCGCTTCGAGAACTGAGGCCCGATCGGTCGCACGGCCCTCGCCTCGGCGGTGGAGGCGAGGGCCGCCCCCGGACAGCAGCCGACGAGGGATCATGGCAACCACGACCGCGCCCGAGCCGGCACGGCCGACACGCTTCGGTGGCTTTGCCTATGGCTGGGAGGTCGGGCTGCTCCTGGTCATGGCGGCGCTCTATTTCGCCGGCACCCAGGTCAATCCGCGCTTCTTCGGCGACCTGACGGCGCTGCACAGCGTGCTCCGCGACGCCTCCCGCTTCGGCGTGATGGCGGTCGGCATGACCTTCGTCATCGTCAACAAGGACCTCGATCTCTCCGTCGGCTCGACCACGGCGATCGTCGCCGTGCTGTTCTCGATCCTGTTCGCGCCGACCCATTACGATCTCGGCATCGGAATCGCCATCGCCGCCAGCGCCGCCCTCGGGCTGCTGATCGGGCTCCTGAACGGCGCCCTGGTCACGGTGCTCCGGGTGCCCGCCTTCATCGCCACGCTGACCATGCTGTTCATCGGCCGCGGCTTCGTGCTCGGGCTGACCGGCGGTAAGAACATCGCCTATGAGGTGAAGTCGCGCGATTTCGGGATCTTCTCCCTGGGCGAGACCAACGCATTCGGCTTCAACAACCAGATCCTGATCTTCCTGGTCGTGGCCGTGCTCGGCGGCGCCCTGCTGGCCTTCACCCGCTGGGGCTACGAGACCTATGCCGTCGGCGGCAACGCGATGGCCGCCGACTATGCCGGCATCAGCAGCCGGCGGGTTCGGATCCGCGGCTTCGTGCTGTCCAGCCTGTGCGCGACGCTGGCCGGGCTGATGACCGTGTTCCAGGACAAGGGCGTCAACAGCGGCTACGGCGTCGGTCACGAGCTGATCGTGATCTCGGCCGTGGTCGTCGGCGGCGCCAGCATCATCGGCGGCCGCGGCCGGATCCTCGGCTCCTGCATGGGCGCGCTGCTGATCGTGCTGATCGACAAGGTGCTGCGCGAGGGCATTCCGATCGAGCGCGTGGTCAAGGTCGGCAAGAGCGAGATGGTGGTCCAGGCCATGGCCGCGCTGCCGCCGGGAGCGGTGCCGGTCTTCCTCGGCCTGATCCTCCTCGCCGCCGTGCTGATCGAGCCGTGGATCTTCCGCCGCAAGGTGATTCCGCGGCTGTGGGCGCGGCTGCGTCGGCGGCCCCTGCCGGTGCCGGAGGTGGAGACGGTCGCGATCGAGACCGTGCAGACGCATGGCTCGGCCATGGCGGCGCAGGAGATCCACGCCCGCGGGCTGATGTGGTTCCTGACCCAGCGCGAGGCGGCGGCGGTGATCTTCATGGTCCTGCTCTGGGCGCTCGGCATGTATCTGCGGCCGGACTTCTGGGGCAGCCTCGACAACAGCTTCAACCTGCTGCTGGCTTTCACCGAGATCGGGATCATGGCGGTCGGCATGACCTATGTCATCGCCAATGGCGACATCGACCTGTCGGTCGGCGCGGTGTTGGCGCTGTCGGGTGCGACCGCGGCCTTCCTGATGAAGTTCCTGGGGGTGGACCCGGCGCTGGCGGCCCTGACCGCCTTCTGCGCCGGGACCCTCGCCGGCGTGATCAACGGCCTCTTGACCACCAAGGCGCGGCTGCCGGCCTTCGTCGCCACGCTCGGCATGTTCTACATCGCCCGCGGCCTGGCCGCCTGGTTCGTCGCCGGCCGCCAGCTCAGCCAGTTCCCGGAGAGCTACAACCTGATCGGCCGCAAGCTGATCGAGGTGCTGCGCTATTTCGGCCTCGAGCCGGCGCCGGGCACTCTCTGGTCGGCCGTGGCCAGCGCCGTCAGCACCCAGTCGATCGTCCTGATCATCCTCGCCATCATCGCCGGCATCGTGCTGTCGAAGACCGTGATCGGCTACAAGGTGCTGGCCACCGGCGGCAACCGCCGCGCCGCCGACTATGCCGGCATCGACACCGACCGGGTGCGCTTCGGCAGCCTGGTGTTCAGCGCCATGTGCGCGTCGCTGGCCGGCATCGTCTACATCGCCTATTACCGCAGCTTCAACCCGTCGGCCGGGCAGCTGCGCGAGCTCGACGTCATCGCCGCCGTGATCATCGGCGGCGGCAGCATCTTCGGCGGCTTCGGCACCATCCTGGGCGCGCTGGCGGGGGCCGCCGTCATCACTCTGATCCGGGCGCTCCTGTCCCTGCAGATCTTCCTGCCCGGCGGAGAGTCGATGGTGATGCCGCAGCACTGGATCAACGTCTTCATCGGGCTGATCCTGATCGTGGCCGTGCTCGGCGACATCTGGCTGCGCCAGGAAGGCCTGGTGCAGCGATTGTTCAGGCGGCTGCGTCCGCAAAGGGAGCGAAGCGCATGACCGAGCCAGGCACCCCGATCGTCGAGATGATGCGGATCGGCAAGAGCTTCGGCGCCATCCGCGCGCTGACGGATGTCCGTCTGCGTCTGATGCCCGGGGAGATCCTGGGCCTGGTCGGCGACAACTCGGCCGGCAAGTCGACGCTGATGAAGATCCTCACCGGCGCCTATCAGCGCGATTCCGGCGACATCCTGGTCGCCGGCGAGGAGGTGCATTTCCGCAGCCCGCACGACTCGCGCGACCGCGGCATTGAGATGATCTACCAGGACTTCGCGCTGTGCGGGAACATGGACGTCGCCGCCAACGTCTTCCTCGGCCGCTGGCCGACCAAGGGCTGGTTCGTCGACCGCCGGCGGATGGAGGCCGAGGCCGACGACGTGATGCGCCGCCTGAAGGTCGACATCAACCATGTCCGCCAGCGGGTCGAGAGCCTGTCCGGCGGCCGCCAGCAATCGGTCGCGATCGCCCGCGCGATCAGCTTCGATCCGAAGGTGCTGATCCTCGACGAGCCGACCGCGAACCTCTCGGTTCCCGCCACCGAGCGCCTGCTCGAGACCATGGACGAGCTGCGGCGGCACGGCGTCGCGCAGATCATCATCAGCCATCGCCTGACCGACATCTTCGAGATCGGCGACCGGATCATGGTGCTGAAGCGCGGCCGCAACGTCGGCGAGCGGCTGATCCGGTCGACCAGCGAGAAGGAGGTGCTGGAGCTGATCGTCCAGGGCGAGCCGGAGACAATCCAAACCTGAGGGTGACTCAGGCGGCCGCGCGACGGCCGAGCCAGAGGTCGAGATCGGCCAGGGCCCGCTCGCTGTACAAGCTCTTGCGGTCGCGACCCTTGACCTTCTTCTGGCCGGGCTGCCGCTCAGGGATCTCCGGCGGCGGGAACAGGCCGAAATTGACGTTCATCGGCTGGAAGGTCTCGGCCTCGCCGCCGCCGGTGATGTGGCTCAGCAGCGCGCCCAGCGCCGTGGTCACGGGCGGGGCCACGATGGCACGGCCCAGCCGCTCCGCGGCCGCCATCCGGCCAGCGAGCAGGCCGATCGCCGCGCTCTCGACATAGCCCTCGACGCCGGTGACCTGGCCGGCGAAGCGCAGCCGCGGCATCGCCTTCAGCCGCAGCACCGGATCCAGCACCCGCGGGCTGTTGATGAAGGTGTTGCGGTGCAGCCCACCCAGCCGCGCGAACTCGGCGTCCTGCAGACCGGGGATCATACGGAACACCCGCACCTGCTCGGCATATTTCATCTTGGTCTGGAAGCCGACCATGTTGAACAGCGTGCCCAGCGCGTTGTCCTGGCGCAGCTGGACCACGGCCCAGGGCCGGCGGTCGCTGTGCGGGTTGGTCAGGCCGACCGGCTTCATCGGGCCCCAGCGCAGCGTGTCCGGGCCGCGCTCGGCCATCACCTCGATCGGCAGGCAGCCGTCGAAATAGGGCGTGTCCTTCTCCCAGTCCTTGAACTCGGTCTTCGGCGCGGCCAGCAGCTCGCGGATGAAGGCCTCGTACTCCTCCTTCGACATCGGGCAGTTGATGTAGTCCTTGCCGGTGCCGCCCGGGCCGGGCTTGTCGTAGCGCGACTGGAACCAGGCGGTGCCGAAGTCGATGCTGTCGCGGTGGACGATCGGCGCGATGGCGTCGAAGAAGGCCAGCTCGGCCTCGCCGGTCAGGCCGCGCACGGCCTCGGCCAGGGCCGGGGAGGTGAGGGGGCCGGTGGCGACGATCACGCTGTCCCAGGCCTCGGGTGGCAGGCCGGCGACCTCGCCGCGCTCCACCGTCACCAGCGAGTGGTTCGCGAGCTCGGCGGTGACGCCGGCGGAGAAGCCGTCGCGGTCGACCGCCAGCGCGCCGCCGGCCGGCACCTTGTGGGCGTCGGCGTGGCGCAGGATCAGCGACCCGCAGCGCCGCATCTCCTCATGCAGCAGGCCGACGGCGTTGTGCATGGCGTCGTCGGAGCGGAAGGAGTTGGAGCAGACCAGCTCGGCGAAGCCGTCGGTGTGGTGCGCCTCGGTGCCGCGCACCGGCCGCATCTCATGCAGCACCACCGGCACCCCGGCCGAGACCAACTGCCAGGCCGCTTCGCTGCCGGCGAGGCCGGCGCCGATGACGTGGACGGGTGTGCTCATCGAACCAATCTCCTGCGAAGGGCGTGACTGATACGCCGATCGTTCCGTCCAGGCAACGGGGCAGGCCCGGGTGCCTTTGTCATGCCATGCTCCTGCATGTATCTAGAAGCCGTGCGCATGGGCGGGGAGGGGACATCGCATGGCGTCGAGATGGGCCTGGGTGCTGGCGGCAACGGCGCTGGCGTTTCCGTTCCCGGCTGCGGCGCAGGACGCGCCCGCGGGCGGCACCAACAATTCCTGCATCTTCGCCCATGACGGCGAATGCGACGAGGCCAACGGCACCTGTGCCGCCGGCACCGACAGCGCCGACTGCCGGCCGGGCGCCGCGGCCGACCCTGCGAATTCCTGCCGCTTTGCCTTCGACCGGCGCTGCGACGAGCCCGGCAAGGGCACCGGCCTCTGCGCCGCCGGCAGCGACACGGCCGATTGCGCCGCGGTGGCGCCGCCGCAATCCCCGGGCGTGCCGGCCCAGTCCGTGCCGCCGCAGGGCCCCGGCGACGACAGCTGCCCCTTCGCGCGGGACAATGAATGCGACGAGCCGGGGATCGGCTCGGGCGCCTGTGCCATCGGCACCGACACCAGCGACTGCAAGGCCAGGGGCGGCGGCTCGTCGGCCCCGGCTGCGCCTGTGACACCCGCGGCGCCGACCGGGCCGGACAGCTGCCCCTTCGCCCGCGACGGCGAATGCGACGAGCCGGGCGTCGGCTCCGGTGCCTGCGCCGCCGGGACGGACACCACTGACTGCAAGGCCGGGCAGGGCGCCGTCCCCGCGGCACCGGCCGCGCCGCCGTCCGGGGGCGACGACAGCTGCCAGTTCGCCAAGGACGGCGAATGCGACGATCCGGGCCGGGGCACCGGCCTCTGCACCGTCGGAACCGACGTCACCGACTGCTCGGCCGCGGGCGAAGGCTCCCCCAGCACCGCAGCCCCGGCGGCCTGCCCCTTCACCGGGGACGGCGAGTGCGACGAGCCGGACAACGGCTCCGGCCTATGTGCTGCCGGCACCGATGCGGAGGATTGCCGGAGGAAATGACCGGTCCGGCTAGACCGGCTTCCAGTCGATCTTGAGCTCCTCGCGGAAGGCGAAGCGGACGAGGTGCGAGGCGATGACGCCCTCCAGCCGGGTCAGCCCCGCGGCGTCCGGCGCCTCGTTGCGCAGCACCAGCAGGCCCGGCTCGGCCGTCAGGGCGGTGGCGCCCATCTCGAAGATCAGATGGCCTTTCGCGGCATCGAAGGTCGCCGGGATCTTGTGGCCGAAATGCTTGCACAGCTGCTGCAGGTACTTGCTGGCGTGCTCGGTGGGAACACGGGCTTCGGAGCTCGGCATGATGTCCTCTCGGATCGGGTGATCCTCACATAGGCTCGTTGCGAGCGGTTCGCAATGGCGGCTGGATCGCCGTCGCGGCACAGTGCCGGCGCCAACCCTGGCCCCGAAACGAGACGCATTCATGCCCAAGCTCATCGACATCTCGATCCCGCTCGAGAACGACGTTCCGGCCGACCCGCCGTTCCAGAAGGTCTCGATCAGCTACCGTGCCCATGAGGAGACGGCGCGCGAGCTCGCCTTCGTGTTCCCTGGCCTCAAGCCGGAGCAACTGCCCGACAGCATGGGCTGGGCGGTCGAGACGGTGGCCATCTCCACCCACAACGGCACCCATCTCGACGCGCCCTGGCACTACCACCCGACGATGGATGGCGGGAAGCGCGCCATCACCATCGACGAGGTGCCGCTGGAATGGTGCTTCCAGCCGGGGGTGAAGCTGGACTTCCGGCACCTGGCCGACGGCCACATCGTCACCCCGGCCGAGATCGATGCGGAGCTGGAGCGGATCGGTCACAGGCTGAAGCCGCTGGAGATCGTGCTGGTCAACACCAGCGCCGGCGCCCGCTACGGCCAGGCCGACTATGTCGACAGCGGCTGCGGCATGGGCCGCGACGCGACGCTGCACCTGCTGCGGCAGGGCGTGCGCGTGACCGGCACCGACGGCTGGAGCTGGGACGCACCGTTCAGCCACACGGCGCGGCGCTTCAAGGAGACCGGCGACGCCTCGCTGATCTGGGAGGGCCACAAGGCCGGCCGCGACATCGGCTACTGCCATCTGGAAAAGCTGCACAACCTGGAGGCGCTACCCGCCACCGGCTTCACCGTCAGCTGCTTCCCGGTGAAGATCCGCGCCGCCTCCGCCGGCTGGACCCGGGCGGTGGCGATCCTGCCGGACTGAGTCAGCCCGCCAGCAGGCTGCGCATCGCCGCGGCGGTCGCGATCGCCGCGGCGACGTCCTCGTCGTCGTCCTCGTCCTCGACATGCCAGAGGGCGGAGAGGACGGCCTGGGCGAAAGCCCAGCGCAGGATGCGCTCTTCGGACAGGTCCAAGCCTTCGGCGAAGAGCCGCACACGGTGCGCGATGTGCCGAGGGTCTCGATAGAGATGCTCGGCGCCACCCGGGTTCCGCAGGCTGGCGCCGGTCTCGTAGGCCAGCTCGCCGATGACGCCCTTGGGGTCGATCACCAGCCAGCCGCGATCGCCGCCGTCCAGCACGTTTTCGTGGTGCAGGTCGCCATGCAGCAGGAAGCGCCGGCCCTGGGTGGAGCAGAGCTCCATGTACTCGGCCTCGGAGCGGTCGAGCAACGCAGGCGGGATCTCGGCATGCGGCGTGCCGGCGCGGTAGCGGGCGAAAGCGCGGCCCCAATCCTCGACCGTCGGCCAGGGGCCGGGCGGTGGATCGTCCTGGTGCAGATCCGCCATCACACCGCACAGGATGCGGACGGCCTCGTCGTCCCGGCCGGCCAGCACGGCCTCGGTCAGCTCCGTTCCCGGCAGCGCCCGTTCCAGCAGCACAGCGTTCTGCTCGTGCCCCAGCACCCGCACGGCGCTGCGGCCGCGGTAATGCGCCAGCATGGCGGGACCCAGCATCTCGTCGCTGTTCGGCTTCAGCACCTTC
Source organism: Inquilinus sp. NPDC058860 (assembly GCF_042743185.1). Classification (NCBI taxonomy): domain Bacteria; kingdom Pseudomonadati; phylum Pseudomonadota; class Alphaproteobacteria; order Rhodospirillales; family Rhodospirillaceae; genus Inquilinus; species Inquilinus sp. NPDC058860. The sequence goes on from NZ_JBHYMS010000058.1 coordinate 30,868, forward strand.
AGCACGGCGCGCCGGTCGCCGCGACGGACGAAGGCGATATGGGCGCCGTTGCGCTCGATCGCCTCGCCGTCGGGTTCCAGCTCCCAGCGTTCAAGCCACAGCTCGATCGGCGACAGGGCGCTGATCACGGCGTCCAGGCCAGCATCGATTCCAGCACCCGGCGCAGCACCGCCTTCAGCGGCGGGGCCACGTCCGGCCGGTAGGCGAAGGGCGGGTCCTCGTCCATGTAGTGGCGCTGCGCCAGCTCCATCTGCAGTGCGTGCACGTTCCGCTCCGGCCGGCCGTAATGGCGGGTGATATAGCCGCCCCTGAACCGGCCGTCGACGACGTGGGTGAAGCCCTCCGCCGTGCGGCAGATCTCCGCGATCCGGTCCTTCAGCGCCGGCGCCGCCGAGGCGCCGCCGTTGCTGCCGAGGTTGAGGTCGGGCAAGACACCGTCGAACAGCCGCGGCACGACCGAGCGGATCGAATGCGCATCGTAGAGCAGGGCATAGCCGTGCCGGGCCTCGATCCGTTCCAGCTCCGCCGCCAGGGCGGCGTGGTACGGCTTCCACACCGTCTCCACCCGCTCGGCGATATCGGCGGCGTCCGGCTCGGCGCCGGGCCAGTACAGCTTCACGCCGTCGAAGCGGATGGTCGGGCACAGGCCGGTGGTGGCCTGGCCGGGATACAGGCTCTCGTCGTCCGGCGGCCGGTTCAGGTCGATGACATAGCGCGACTGCACCGCCTGGAGGACGCTGACGCCCAGTTCCTCGGCGAAGTCGTAGAGCTGGTCGAGATGCCAGTCGGTGTCGGGCAGGGGCCGGGCCTCCGGCACCAGGCGCTGGCGGATCGGCTCCGGCACCGCGGTGCCGACATGCGGGATGCTCAGCAGCAGGGGGGCGGTGCCCCTATGCAGGCGGAAGGCGTCCATCACGCGGCCTCCGGAACCGTGCTCGGCAGCAGGCCGGGCACATGGGGCAGGAAGGTGCCTGCCCGGACCAGGGCCTTGGCGGCCTCGATGTCGGGGGCGAAGAACCGGTCGACGTCCCAGGCTTTCACCCGGGCGCGGATCGTGGCCATCGCCGCCTCGATCGGCCCGGCGCTGCGCAGCGGGCGGTGGAAATCGATGCCCTGCGCCGCGGCCAGCAGTTCGACGCCGACGATCACGGCGGTGTTCTCGGCCATGTCGCCCAGACGCCGGGCGGCATGGGTTGCCATCGACACATGGTCCTCCTGGTTGGCCGAGGTCGGCAGGCTGTCGACCGAGCTCGGATGCGCCAGGCTCTTGTTCTCGCTGGCCAAAGCGGCCGCGGTGACATGGGCGATCATGAAGCCGGAATTCACCCCCGGATCGGACACCAGGAAGGGCGGCAGGCCGGACAGGTTGCTGTCGGTCAGCAGGGCGATGCGCCGCTCCGACATCGCGCCGATCTCGGCGATCGCCAGGGCCAGGTTGTCGGCGGCGAAAGCCACCGGCTCGGCGTGGAAGTTGCCGCCGGAGATGACGTCGCCGGTCTCCGGGAACACCAGCGGATTGTCGGAGACGGCATTGGCCTCGATCTCGAGAACCCGTGCCGCGTGCCGGATCTGGTCCAGGCAGGCGCCCATCACCTGCGGCTGGCAGCGCAGGGAGTAGGGGTCCTGCACCCGGTCGTCATTCTCGACATGCGAGGCGCGGATGGCGCTGTGCTCCAGCAGGCCGCGCAGCACCGTCGCCACTTCGATCTGGCCGGGCTGGCCGCGCCATTCGTGGATGCGGGCGTCGAAGGGCGCGTCGGAGGCTCGGGCGGCGTCGACCGACATGGCGCCGGCGACCAGGCCGGCGGCGAACACCTCCTCGGCCGCGAACAGGCCGAACAGGGCCAGGGCGGTCGAGACCTGGGTGCCGTTCAGAAGGGCCAGGCCTTCCTTCGGCGCCAGGGTCAGCGGAGACAGGCCGATCTGGCGCAGCGCGTCGGCGGCCGGCCAGCGCTTGCCCTTGAGCCGGATCTCGCCTTCGCCCAGCAGCGCCGCCGAGAGATGGGCGAGGGGGGCGAGGTCGCCCGACGCGCCGACCGAGCCCTTGGCCGGGATACAGGGAGTGGCGCGGGCGTCGAGCAGCGCCTGCAGCGCCTCGATCACCACCCAGCGCACGCCGGACCGGCCGCGGGCCAGGCCGTTGAGCTTGAGCGCCAGGATCAGCCGGACCACGGCATCATCGAGCAGCGGGCCGGTGCCCGTGGCGTGCGACAGCACCAGGTTGGTCTGCAGCTGCTGCAGCCGGTCGGTCGGGATCCGGGTCTGGGCCAGCTTGCCGAAGCCGGTGTTGATGCCGTAGGCGGTGCGGTTCTCGTCGACGATCGCGGCGACGGTGGCGGCCCCGGCCTCGATCTCCGGCCGGCAGGTGGGGTCGAGCCGCACGGCGGCGTCGGTGCGGGCGATGGCGCGGAGCTGCGGCAGCGTCAGGCGGCCGGCGGTGAAGGTGATGTCGGCCATGTCAGTACAGGCGGTTGCGATAGGAGTCTTCGAGGCGGGCATCGGCCTCGGCGGTGTCGATGCCCTTGATCTGATCGGACAGGATCTTGCCCAGGGTCGGGAAGCTGCCGCGTTCGATCTGCACCGCCGGGTCCCACAGCCGGGACCGGATCAGCGCCTTGCCGCAGTGGAAGTACAGCTGGTCGACCGTGACCCACAGGGCCGAGGTTGGGACCTTGCCGTCGACCGCCATCGACTGCAGCACCGCCGGATCGGTGATGATCGCGGCGCCGCCATTGACCCGCAGCGTCTCGTTCACGCCGGGGACGAAGAACACCAACCCGACCTTCGGGTTCTCGATCACGTTCGACAGGCTGTCGCACAGGTTGTTGCCGCGCCGGTCGGGGATCAGCAGCGTGGTCTCGTCGGCCACGGTGACGAAGCCGGGCGCGTCGCCGCGGGGCGAGGCGTCGGCGCTGCCGTCCGCCCCCGCCGTGGCGATCACCAGGAAGGGCGACAGGCCGATGAAGGCGCGGGCATGCCGGTCGATCCGGTTGAGGATCTTGTTCTGCACCAGCCCGCTCGGCTCCGGATAGCGGCTGCGCAGATCGGCCTGGTCCTGGACGATCCCCTCGGCGCGAAGGCTCCCGTCATCCATGCGTGTCCTCCAGCATCGGCAGCTTCAGGCCCTGTTCGCGGGCACAGTCGCGGGCGATGTCGTAGCCCGCATCGGCATGGCGCATGACGCCGGTTCCGGGGTCGTTGGTCAACACCCGTTCCAGCCGCCGTGCCGCCTCCGGCGTGCCGTCGGCGACGATCACCATGCCGGCGTGCTGGCTGTAGCCCATGCCGACGCCGCCGCCATGGTGCAGGCTGACCCAGGTGGCGCCCGAAGCCGTGTTCAGCAGGGCGTTCAGCAGCGGCCAGTCGGAGACGGCGTCCGACCCGTCCTGCATCGCCTCGGTCTCGCGGTTCGGGCTGGCGACCGAGCCGGAGTCGAGGTGGTCGCGGCCGATCACGATCGGGGCCTTGAGCTCGCCCCTGGCCACCATCTCATTGAAGGCAAGGCCCAGGCGGTGGCGCTGGCCGAGGCCGACCCAGCAGATCCGCGCCGGCAGGCCCTGGAAGGCGATGCGCTCGCGCGCCATGTCCAGCCAGTTGTGCAGGTGCGGGTCGTCCGGGATCAGCTCCTTCACCCGCTGGTCGGTCCTGTAGATGTCCTCCGGATCGCCGGACAGGGCGGCCCAGCGGAACGGGCCGATGCCGCGGCAGAACAGGGGGCGGATATAGGCCGGCACGAAACCGGGGAAGTCGAAGGCGTTGTCGACGCCGACATCCTGCGCCATCTGGCGGATGTTGTTGCCGTAGTCCAGCGTCGGGACGGCCATGGCGTGGAAGTCCAGCATCGCCCGGACATGCGTCGCCATGCTCTCCTTCGCCGCGCGCACCACGCCCTCGGGGTCGGTCAGGCGGCGAGACTCGGCCTCGGCCCAGCTCCAGCCCGCCGGCAGGTAGCCGTTCAGCGGGTCATGCGCCGAGGTCTGGTCGGTCACGGCGTCCGGGCGCCAGGCCGGGTCGTTCTTCGCCCGGCGCACGATCTCCGGGAAGATCTCGGCGGCATTGCCGAGCAGGCCGACCGAGACGGCGTGCCCTCGCGCCTTCGCCTCGTTCACGATCGCCATCGCCTCGTCCAGCGTGTCGGCCTTGCGGTCGACATAGCGGGTGGCCAGGCGGCGCTCGATCCGGCTGGCCTGGCATTCCACCGCGATCATCGAGGCGCCGGCCATGGTCGCGGCCAGCGGCTGCGCCCCGCCCATGCCGCCCAGGCCGCCGGTCAGGACCCAGCGCCCCTTCAGGTCGCCGCCATAGTGCTGGCGGCCGACCTCGGCGAAGGTCTCGTAGGTGCCCTGCACAATGCCCTGGCTGCCGATATAGATCCAGGAGCCGGCGGTCATCTGGCCGTACATCATCAGGCCCTTGGCCTCGAGCTCGCGGAAATGCTCCCAGGTGGCCCAGTGCGGCACCAGGTTGGAGTTGGCGATCAGCACCCGCGGCGCGTCGGTGTGGGTGCGGAACACGCCGACCGGCTTGCCGGACTGGACCAGCAGGGTCTCGTCCGGGGCCAGATCCTTCAGGCTGCGGACGATGGTGTCGAAGGACTGCCAGTCGCGGGCCGCCTTGCCGATGCCGCCATAGACCACCAGCTCGTCCGGGTTCTCGGCCACGTCGGGGTCGAGATTGTTCATCAGCATCCGCATGGCGGCTTCGGTCTGCCAGGTCCGGCAGCTCAGCTCCGGCCCGTGCGGCGCCCGGATGACGCGGCGGTTGGTGGCGGTCGTCACGGCAAGGCCTCCTCGCATAATTTGGTCTTGGGCTGAATTGGTATAGGGTTGTATATACAAGCTGTGACAGGCCGACAAGGGCCGGAGAGGACGCCGTGAAACCGTGATGGATCCCCAGCCACTGACACTGACGCTCGGCGAACCGCAGCCGCTGTACCGCCGCGTGAAGGCGATGATCCTGCGCTCGATCGAGAGCGGGGAGTGGCCGGAGAACGGGCGGGTGCCGTCGGAGAACGAGCTGGTGAAATCGCTCGGCATCAGCCGGATGACGATCCACCGGGCGCTGCGCGAGCTGACCGAAGCCGGGGTGCTGGTGCGGGTGCAGGGCGTCGGCACCTTCGTCGCCGGGGCCAAGCCCGAGGCGCCGCTGATGGAGATCCGCAGCATCGCCGACGACGTCCGGGCCCGCGGCCATGCCCACAGCGCCACCGTGGTCCTGCTGCGGCTGGAGACAGCGACGGCGGAGACGGCGGCGCGGCTGGAGGTCCCGGAAGGAGCCGCCATCGCCCATTCGGTGCTGATCCACCACGAGGACGGCATGCCGATCCTGCTGGAGGACCGGCTGGTGCGGCTCGACGCGGCGCCGCACTACCTGGCGCAGGACTTCACCCGGATCACGCCGCACGACTACCTGATGCAGGCGGCGCCGATGCCGGACGGCGAGCATGTGGTCGAGGCGGTGCTGGCCGAGCCTTGGGAGCGCGAGTCTCTCCGCATCGGCCGGCATGAGCCCTGCCTGCTGGTGCATCGCCGCACCTGGGCGGCGGGCCGGCTGGTCAGCGTCGCCCGCCTGCTGTTCCCCGGCTCGCGCTACCGCATCGGCGGACGGTTCACGAGCAGGCCCTCGGCCGCCTGACGCCGCTCGATCTCACGGTCGAGCCGGGCGGCGAGGGCGTCGCTGATCCCAGTCATCGGCAGGCGCAGCTCCGGGCTGTCGATCAGGCCGGTGCGCCACAGCCAATGCTTGATCGGCGCCGGGCTCGGCTCGGCGAACAAGAGGCGCGGCAGCTCGGACAGGTCCCGCCAGGCGGCGAGGGCGCCGGGCTGGTCGCCGGCCAGGAGGCGGTCGCGGATCGCGGCGAAGGAAGCGGTCTCGACATGGGCCGAGGCCAGGATGTCGCCGTCGGCGCCCTGGGTCAGGGCGGTGTAGAACAGCGCGTCCTCGCCGGTCAGCACCGAGAACCCGGCCGGCCGGTCGCGCAGCAGCTCGAAGGACTGCCGGGCGTCGGCGCAGCAATCCTTGACCCCGACGATGTTGGGCCGCTCGGCCAGGCGCAGCATGGCCTCGTTGCCCAGGTTGACGCCGGTCCGGTAGGGGATGTTGTAGATCAGGATCGGCCGGTCGGTCGCGTCGGCCAGGGCGGAGAAGTGGCGGACCAGCCCCTCCTGCGACGGGCGGACATAATAGGGGCAGGCGATCAGGTATCCCACGACCGGCCAGGCGGCGGTACGGGTGAGCTCCTTCACCAGCTTGCGCGTGTCGCTGCCGGACAGGCCGAGAGTGAGCGGCAGGGAGCATGCCTCCGCCGCGATCGCGACCACGCGTTCGGTCTCCTCGGCGTCCAGCGTCATGCCCTCGCCGGTGGTGGCGGCGAGGATCAGGCCATCGACCGGCGTGGCGCTGTAGTGCCGGACCAGCCGGCGCAGCGAGGCCTCGTCGAGGGAGCCGTCGCGGAACGGGGTGATCAGCGGCAGCCAGAGGCCGGTCGGGGCGGGAAGGGGCATGGTTCGTCTCCTGGTGAGGCCGGAGACGGGGAGGGCGCAGAGACGACAAGACCCCGTCCGAACCGGCGGGGTCTGGTTGATCCTGATGCGCGCGGCGGCTTACCGCGGGCAGCGATCTCCGGTCCCCGCGAGCGGGGCTTTTTTGGCTTTCGCGAGGAGGGCGCGGCCGGAAATCATGCAGGGACACTCGCCTGCCGCCGGCGCGGCTGTCAAGCCGGCATCTCCCAGGTCCTGAGCCAAGCTTCGATCGGGCCGAGATCGAAGGGCGCCTCGCCCTCGCGGCCGATCGGCAGCAGCGGGCGGATCGTGCGCCAGGGATCGCGCAGGCCCCGGCCCAGCCCGTCGGCCGGCAGCCCGCGGCGGTCGATCGCCCAGGCGGCGACCGCGGCCTCCACCGCCGCCGCGGTCCAGGCGGCGTCGAGCTGGCGCTCGGTCTCCTCGACCGCGAAGGGCGCCATGCCGCCGACATCCTCGACCCCGTCGCAGACCTGGCCGCGATACTGCAGCGCCATCGGCTGGGCGGCGATGCGGGCGGCGGCGACCTTGGCGGCGGCGATGTGGCCGAGATTGAGGAACTGCACCCCGCCGGCCGCCCCGGCCTCGGCCGCCAGCCCGGCGGGCAGGCCGCTGAAGGACGGCCATTGCAGCTTGTGCACCCGCTCGCCCGAAGCCTCGACCGCCTTGCCGACGGCGAGGCGCAGCGCGTCGAGCGCGACGGCCAGCAGCGTCGTCTCCATGCTGCCGTGGGAGACCGCGGCGCCGGTGGCGCGGTCGACCAGCGGGTTGTCGGCGACGGCGTTCAGGGCGCCCTCCCACGCCTCCCAGGCCCAGGCGAGGGCGGTGCGGGCGGCGCCGTGGATCTGCGGCACGCAGCGCAGGCTGAGCGGGTCCTGCAGCAGGCGCGGGGCGCCGGGCTGCCACAGCGCGCTGTCCTGCAGCAGCCGGCGCAGGGCCTGGCCGGAGGCGGCGTGCCCGGCCTGGGGATGGGCGCGCTCCACCGTCTCCGACCAGGCGCCGGGATTGCCGCGAAAGCCCTCCAGCGCCAGCGCCGCGGCGAGGTCGAGCGCGTCGAGCAGCCGCCTGACCTCGGCCAGGGCCAAAGCGCCGGCGGCGAGGGTGAGGGCGTTGCTGTTGAGCAGCGACATCGCCTCCTTCGCCGCCAGCCCGTCGAGCGGCGGCACGGCGGAGGCCATCCCGTCCGGGGCCGGCCCGTCCGAAGCGCGGCCGACCAGCGGCAGGGCAAGCTGCGACATCGCCACGATATCGGAGGCGCCGACCGAGCTGCCATAGCGCACCTCGGGCGCCACGCCGGCATTAGCGCGGGCCAGCTGTGCCGCGCACAGCGCCGGGCGCACGCCGGACCAGCCGCGGGCCCAGCCGTTCAGCTGCACCGCCAGCGCCGCGCGGATCACGGTGGCGGGCGCGCGGCGGCCCGGGGCGCGGGTGGCGTGGCCGGTCAGCACCGCGAGGTTGAAGGCGGCGTCGCGGCGCGGGTCGACGGCGAAGTCCTTCTGCGAGCCGAACCCGGTGGTGATGCCATAGGCCGGCACGCCGGCCTCGACGATGCGGTCGACCGCGGCACGGGCTTCGGCAATGCGGTCCCAGGCGGCGTCGGACAGGGCGAGACGGGTGGCGCCGACGGCGAAGCGGGCCAGGGCGGCGATGCCGAGGCTGTCGCCGTCGAGGGTCAGGACGGCCGTGTCGGCCGCGGGCATGTGGCTCATGATTCGGGGGCTCGCTTCGTCTCGCCCGATGGGTAGGGCAGGGCGGCCCGCCGCGCCGCCAGCCGAACGCCGCCCGCTGCTCCGCCAGCGACAGCGCTAGATCCACATGTCGTTGGCCGCCGTCCGCTCGCCGCCCTCGTGGCCGGTGTTGAGGATGCCGCGGGGTTCGATCAGCATCAGCTTCACCTCGCCTTCCGCGAAGGGCTTGTGCTCGACGCCCTTCGGCACGACGAACATCTCACCCGGGCCGAGCGTCACGGCGCCGTCGCGGAAGTCGATGCGCAGGAGTCCCTCCAGCACCAAAAAGGCCTCGTCCGTTTCCGGATGGTGGTGCCACAGGAAGTCGCCCTGGAGGCGGACGATCTTGAACTGCAGCTCGTTCATCTCGGCGACCACGCGCGGCTGCCACTGGTCGATGAACAGGGCGAACTTTTGCGCCAGGTTGATCGGGGCATAGGACATAGGGGAACTCCTCTCGGTGGGGGCTGCTGCAGATGTGGCCCGGCCGGCGCCGCGGATCTTGTACCGGCGTGCGCGGCGGGATCGGAGACAGCCCGGCCCTGCGCAACAAGCGCTTGGCGGCGCGGCGCCGCATGGCGAGGATGCCGGCCATGGATGCACCGACCCTGACCTATCCCCATCCCACGGCGCCCGAGCCCGGCGTGCCGGTGGAGGTGGCACCCGGCCTGCTGTGGCTGCGCTTCCCGCTGCCGATGGCGCTGAACCACGTCAACCTGTGGCTGCTGGAGGACGATGACGGCGGCTGGACTCTGGTCGACACCGGCATCGGCAACGCCGCCTCGCGCGAGATCTGGGAGGGCCTTCTGGCCGGGCCGCTGAAGGACAGGCCGGTCCGCCGGGTGCTGGTGACCCATATGCATCCCGACCATATCGGCCTGGCCGGCTGGCTGTGCGAGCGCTTCCGGGCGCCGCTGACCATGACGCTGTCGGAATACGCCACGGCCCGCGCCACCTGGTCGGACGACCGGCCGGAGGTGGCGGCCGCGCATGCCGCCTTCTACCGCGCCTCCGGCCTGCCGGCCGAGGCGGCGGAGATGGTGGAGGCGCGCGGCAACGTCTATCGCCGCGGCGTCTCGCCGATCCCGGTGGCCGCCCGCCGTATCCGCGACGGCGACACGCTCGCGGTCGGCGGCCGGACCTGGCGGGTGATCGTGGGTGAGGGCCATTCCAGCGAGATGGCCTGCCTGTACGATGCCGAACGCGGGATCCTGATCTCGGCCGACCAGGTGCTGCCGAAGATCAGCCCGAACGTCTCGGTCTGGCCGTTGGAGCCCGAGGCGGACCCGCTGGCGGATTTCCTGCGCAGCCTGGCCGTGCTGCGGCAATTGCCGGCGGAGACGCTGGTGCTGCCTTCGCACGGGCTGCCGTTCTTCGGCCTGGTCGAGCGGATCGACTGGCTCAAGGCGCATCACGAGGAGCGGCTGGCCCTGGTCCGCGAGGTCTGCCGCAATCCGGTAACGGTGGCCGAGGTGATGGCGGCGATGTTCCGCCGCGCGCTGGACCGGCAGCAGATGATGTTCGCGGTGGGCGAGGCGACGGCGCATCTGAACCGCCTGGTCGCCGCCGGCGAGCTGGTGCGCGACACCGGCGGCGACGGGATCTGGCGTTATTCGCGGCGCTGACCGTTTCGCCTCGCCAGGCGGCTACAGCACGAAATCAGCCGCTGTCAGAGCGTGGTCGGAATAGACGGTGATGATCGCGTCCTCCACCCTGTTGCCGGTGGTCTCGAGATAGACGCCGTAGCGGTTGTCGGCGAAGGCCAGCACCCGGATCTGCCCGATGCCGGTGAAGACGGCGCCGGTGCCGAAGGTGAAGGCGGTGTCGCCGTTGGCCGCGTTGCCGTCGGCGTCGATCGCCGACAGGTCGATCCTGTCGCCGGTGGTGAAGTCGGTGATCGCATCCTTGCCGGCGGCGGCGACGGTGCTGTCGGTGACGGCGGCATAGACGAAGCGGTCGTTGCCGGCGCCACCCCTCAGCACGTCGGCTCCGCCGCCGCCCGCGAGCACATCGTCGCCGGCCATGCCCCACAGGGTGTTGGCGCTGGCATCGCCGGTCAGCGTGTCGGTGAAGGCCGTCCCCAGAACCTGCTCGATGCCGCTCAGCGTATCGCCCTGGGCGTCGCCGCCCGAGGTGGCGCCGGTCGCCAGGTTGACCGTCACCCCGGCGGCCGAGCCGGCATAGCTCGCCGTGTCGATGCCGGCGCCGCCGGCCAGCGTGTCGGCTCCGCCATCCCCGTCCAGCGTGTCGTTGCCGTCGCCGCCGTCGATCCGGTCGTCGCCGGTGCCGCCGTAGATGTTGTCGTTGCCGGCCTCGCCGAAGACTTGGTCATTCTCGCTGCCGGCGTCGACCGAGTCGTTGCCGATGCCGCCATGGATGATGTCGACGCCGGCGCCACCGACGAGGCGGTCATTGCCGTCGCCGCCGTCGAGGGTGTCGTCGCCGGCCTCGCCAGAGAGCGAGTCGTCGCCGCCGTTGCCGGCAAGCGTGTCGTCGCCGAGCTCGCCGCCGATGATGTTGCGGGCGTCGTTGCCGGTCAGCTGGTCGGCGTTGCTCGACCCGTACAGGTTCTCGATGCCGGTCAGCGTGTCGCCCTGGGCGTCGCCGCCCGACATCGCGCCGGTCAGCAGATTGACCGACACCGCCGCCGTCGAGCCCTGGTAGTTGGCGAAGTCCGAGCCGGCGCCGCCGTCGAGGACATCGGCCCCGGCCCCGCCGCGGAGCTGGTCGTCGCCGCCACCACCGCTCAGCGCATTGGCCACGGCGGAGCCGTACAGCCGGTCGGAGAGCGACGAGCCGACGAGGTTCTCGATGCCGGTCAGCGTGTCGCCCTGCGCGTCGCCGCCCGTGCCGGTGCCGGCCGCCAAGCTGACCTGCACCCCGACGGTCGAGTTGTTGTACCACGCCGTGTCGATGCCGGCGCCGCCGATCAGGGTGTCCGCACCGGCTTCTCCAGACATCGCATCGTTGCCGGCGCCGCCGTCGATCCGGTTGGCGCCGCCATTGCCGATCAGGTTGTCGGCGAGGCCGGAGCCCACGACGTTCTCGATCCCGCTCAGCGTGTCGCCCTGGGCGTCGCCGCCCGCGCCGGTGCCGTTTCGCAGGTCGATCGACACGGCGGCGGTCGAGTTGTTGTACCAGGCCGTATCGACGCCATCGCCGCCGATCAGGGCGTCCGCGCCGGCTTCTCCGGACATCGCATCGTCGCCGGCGCCGCCGTCGATCCGGTTGGCGCCGGCATTGCCGATCAGGTTGTCGGCGAGGTCGGAGCCGATGACGCTCTCGATGCCGGTCAGCGTGTCGCCCTGGGCGTCGCCGCCCGAGGCGCCGCCGTTGCGCAGGTCGATCGAGACGGCGGCGGCGGACCCGGTGTAGCTGGCCGTGTCGCTGCCAGCGCCGCCGTTGAGGGCGTCGGTCCCGGCGCCGCCGCGGAGTGTGTCGTCGCCACCGCCGCCGGCAAGCGAATTGGCACCACCGTCGCCCGTCAGGCTGTCGTTAAAGGCCGAGCCGATCAGGTTCTCGATGCCCGACAGCGTGTCGCCCTGGGCATCGCCGCCCGTGCCGGCGCCGGTGGCCAGGTTGACCATCACCCCGATGGTCGAGGCGTCGTAGTAGACCGTGTCGATGCCCGCGCCGCCGTTGATCGCGTCGGCGCCGGCATAGGCGTTGATCTGGTCGTTGCCGTTGCCGCCGCTGACGACATCGTCCCCCGCGCCGGAGCGGATCGTGTCGTCGCCGTCGCCGCCGGTGAGCACATTGGCGCCGCCGTTGCCGGTCAGGGTGTCGGCGAAGGCCGAGCCGACGACGTTCTCGACATTCTGGTACGTGTCGCCCTGGGCGTCGCCGCCGAAGCCCTGGCCGGTGTCCAGGTTCACGGTCACCGCCGCGCCGTCGTAATAGATCGTATCGATGCCGGTGCCGCCATTGATGGCATCCGCCCCGCCATAGCTGGCGATCTGGTCGTTGCCGCCGCCGCCGTCGATGGCGTTGGCCCCGGCATCGCCGCGCAGGGTGTCGTCGAAGACCGAGCCGACCAGGTTCTCGATGCCCAGCAGCACGTCGCCCTGGGCATAGCCGCCCGAATTCCCGCCGAAGGTGAGGTCGGCGACGACCCCGGCGTTGGACTGGGCATAGCTCGCCGTGTCGGTGCCGGCGCCGCCCTGCAGCGTGTCGGCCCCGGCGCCGCCGTCGAGCACGTCGTTGCCGTTGCCGCCGTCGAGCACGTTGACCGCCCCGTTGCCGAACAGGATGTCGTCGAGGCCCGAGCCGGTGACGTTCTCGATGTTGGTCAGCGTGTCGCCCTGGGCGATGTTGCCCAAGCCGCTGCCGAGGACCAGATTGACGGCGACCCCGCCGGTCGCCTGGGCATAGGTCACCCGGTCGATGCCGTTGCCGCCGTCCAGCGTGTCGGCCCCGGCACCGCCGTCGAGCAGGTCGTCGCCGTCATAGCCGAAGAGGATGTTGGCCACGGCGCTGCCGGTCAGCGCGTCGGCCAGGGTGGAGCCGTTGACGTTCTCGATCTCGATCAGCGTGTCGCCCTGGGCCTCGCCGCCGGATGCGGCCCCGGTGGCCAGGTTGATATTCACCGCGGCGCCGGAGCCGTAGTAATTGATGCTGTCGACCCCGGCGCCGCCGTTCAGCACGTCGCCGAACTGGCCGCCTTCGAGAACGTCGCTGCCGGCCCCGCCGTTCAGCGTGTCGGCGCCGCCGGTGACGACGGTGCCGGCGAAGTTGTCGCCGTACAGGGCGTCATCGCCGTTGGCGCCGTTGAGCGTGTCGGCGCCGTCGAACCCGGCCAGGCCGGTACTGATATTCAGGTTGGCGGTCTGGATGTCGTTGAAGCCCGAGCCCAGGACCAGCTCGAAGCCGGAGAAGGTGCAGCCCGCGGTCCCGCCCTGCCCGATCCCTGTGCTCAGGTTGACGTCGATGCCCGCACCGTAGACACGGCCGTCGAGGATGTCGTAGCCGTCGCCGCCGATCATCGTGTCGGCGCCGCCGCTGAGCTGGATGTAGTCGTTGCCGCCGGCGGTGTCGATCACGTTGGCCCCGCCGTCGCCGGCGATCTGGTCGCCGAAGGCGGTGCCGATCACATTCTCGAAGCCGGTCATGCTGTCGCCGACCGCCTCGCCCGCGGCGCCGAAGGCGTTCAGAGCAAGCCCGACGCCCGCGGTGGCATTGGCATAGCTGAGCGTGTCGACGCCAGCGCCTCCATCCATGACGTCGGCGCCCAGGCCGCCCTGGATGGTGTCGTTGCCGGCCAGGCCGAGCAGTGTGTCGTTGCCGTCACCGCCATTGATGAAGTCGATGCCGTCGGGGTTGCCCGGATTGCCCGGATCGGTGCCGGTGAGGCTGTCGTTGCCCGGGGTGCCGTTGAGGGTCTGAGTCACGGAACGTCCTCCACTGTCGGGGCCGGCCGCCCTTCTTGCGGGAGCGGCCGCGCTTCGAAATGCGCCCGGCTGGGCCGGGTTGGCTCGCAATGGACAGGATTTAGCAGGTGTCCCGCATATCCGATTAGGTCCAGATCGGGTGAACCCGTGGTGCCAGATGCGGCTTTCGTGGGTCCAGATCGACCCGATCGATGGGTCCAGATCGGGCGTGGAGCAGCAACTGGCCGGTCGCTGCCCCGGGGACGGTGCGTGATGAGTCCAGATCGCCCCCGGTGATGGGTCCAGATTGCGCACAAAGTCGAAATACGATCTTATTCAGACCGATGGGCGGGGGGAGAGGCGCGTGGCGGCCGACGACATCCTGTGGCGGCAACTGCTGACGCTGTCGCGCCGGCCCGACCTGACGCTGCAGGCCCAGCTGCGCGGCGCCGTCGCCCAGGCGGTGCTGGACCGGCGGCTGCCGCCGGGAACCGAGCTGCCCTCGTCGCGCCGGCTGGCCGAGATCCTGGGCATCAGCCGCAACACCGTGATCCTGGCCTATGACCAGCTGACCCAGGAGGGCTTCGTCGCGGCGCGCAGCCGGTCGCGCCATATGGTCGACCCGGCGGCGCTGGAGAATGCGGCGCGGGCGGCCGGGGTGCGGCCCGACGCGCCGGCGCGGCGGCCGGACTGGACCGCGCGGCTGACCGGCCGGCCGTCCCGCACCCGGTACGTGACCAAGCCGGTCGACTGGTACAATTACCGCTTCCCCTTCGTCTACGGCCAGCCGGACCCGACCCTGTTCCCGATCACCGAGTGGCGCGAGGTGGTGCAGCTGTCGCTGCGCTCGGTCGCCATCCGCGACTGGGCCGGCGACCATGTCGACGCCGACGACCCGCTGCTGATCGAGCAGCTGCAGAAGCGGGTGCTGCCGCGCCGCGGCATCTGGGTGTCGCCGGAGCAGATCCTGGTCACGCTGGGGGCGCAGCAGGCGCTGTACCTGGCCGCGTCCCTGCTGCTGGGGCCGGAGAAGACGGCCGCGATCGAGCAGCCCGGCTATCCCGACATCCGCAACCTGTGCCGGCAGTTCGGCGCGCGCGTCCAGCACCTGCCGATGGACCGTCACGGGCTGCGGCCGGGCGCCGGCCTGGCCGGCTGCGACCTGCTGTTCGTGCAGCCGAGCCATCAGAACCCGACCACCGTGACCATGCCTCTGGCGCGTCGGCAGGAGCTGCTGGAGGCGGCGTCGGCGCATGACGTGATCGTCGTCGAGGACGATTACGACAGCGAGCTGACCTTCGTCGGCGAGGCCACCCCGGCGCTCAAGGCGCTCGACCGCGACGACCGGGTGATCTATGTCGGCAGTGTCTCGAAGACCCTGGCCCCGGGCCTGAGGCTGGGCTTCGTGGTGGCGGCGCCGGAGTTCATCGCCGAGGCCCGGGCGATGCGGCGGCTGACGGCGCGGCACCCGCCGGCGAACAACCAGCGCGCGGTGGCGCTGTTCCTGCAGCTCGGCCATCACGACGCCGCGATCAAGCGGCTGATCGCGGCCTATCGCGAGCGCGCCGCGGCGATCGGCGAGGGGCTGCGCACCTATCTGCCCGAATTCGACTTCCGGCTGCCGGCCGGCGGCTCGGCGCTGTGGGCCGAGGGACCGGCCGACGTGTCGATGAACGCGGTCGCCGCCGCGGCCGCGCCGCAGGGCCTGCTGTTCGACCCCGGCGCGGTGTTCTTCGACCGCCCGGTGCCGCCGGAGAACGTCGTGCGGCTGGGCTATTCTGCCATCCCGCTCGATCGCATCGAGCCCGGCATCCAGCTGATGGCCCGGCTGGTCCGCGCCGCCCGCCACGGCACCCGTCAGGCCGGGGTGGGGTGAGGGGGGCACCGCGGCGGGCGGAGGGGTTCTCGCAGTCCGAGCCGGCAGATCCTGTTACCCAACGGGCATCCGCGCGCGGACGCGCGCAGACCCCTCCCCCTTGCCCCCTCCCGCAAGGGGGAGGGGGAGTGA
>NZ_JBHYMS010000059.1:0-46308 GCF_042743185.1 Inquilinus sp. NPDC058860
CCACACGATACGACCGACGCGCCGCTCACTACATGGCCTTCATCCATCTCGCCGCCGTCATCCTCTGGCTGCGCTGAATGTCGATTCGTCCTAGCGTGTTCGCGACGTCCACCTGGCCGGCATTCCGACATGTCTCGATTGGCGATCCGTTGGCGGCGAGCGGGCAGGGCGGGGTTGGCCGGCCTGCTGCTGGCCGCCTGTACCCATTCCCTCATCGTGGTGAAGCCACAGGCCCCCGGCGCGCTGCGTCCGGCGCGAACGCACGACTACGCGGTCGGGGAATACTTCGATCCCTCGGTCACCTGGATCGCCGGCACGGCCAGCTTCAAGACGGCGAGCTGCAGCGCACACGAATTCCCCTACTCCGTGGGGGCGGACATGGCCGATCTCCTGAAGGAGATCGACCGGGCGTCGTTCTCCCGGGTCGACCCCCTGACCGGGCCGGCGCAGAAGATCGCGGGGGTCCGGCGCACCATCGCCTTCGAACTGGCCCTGATGCGGGTGTCCCTGAGCAGCGAGCGCATCAGCTGGGGCACGGCGCGGCAGACCGTCGAGGCCGAGCTGGAGATCCGGGTCGTGCTCTCGACCGACGGGCGCCGTGTTCCTCTGGACAAGGTGATCGGCCGTGGCGAGGCGCAGGCGCTGGGGTCAGTCTTCACGGGGTGCGGCACGATCGGCGACCTCATCCCCATGGCGATCGGCCGCAGCCTGCAGGCGGCCGCGGCGGACTACATGACCAGGATCGCCGATCCGCGACGGTTCTGATGCCGCGGCGGCACGCGCCCCTCGCCGCGGTCAGCCCGTCGGCCGTCGAGCCCCGGGGACGATGTGGCCGAGATCGCCGATGCCCCGCAACTTCTGCGATGAAATCCGGCGCCGGACTTTCGCCTTCGCGGTTGCAGCGACGCGGCGTCGGGCCGCGGTTGACCGGCACCGGGAAACAATGCTTGTTTCGACTGCAACAAGAACTCGGGTGAGGCTCTTTTATCGTGGTCTCTGTTGCTGCCGCTGCCGCGGCGCCCTCGGACGGGGCGATCGTCGTCGAGGACATGCACAAGCGGTTCGGCAAGCTCGAAGTGCTGAAGGGCGTATCGCTGCGGGCCCGGCAGGGCGATGTCATCTCGATCATCGGCTCCTCCGGCTCGGGCAAGAGCACGCTGCTCCGCTGCATCAACCTGCTCGAGATCCCCAATGACGGCCGCGTCTGGGTGAATGGCGAGCTGATCCGGATGCGGAAGCTGCGCTCCGGCGAGGCCGAGCCCGAGGACAGCAAGCAGGTCGACCGCATCCGCGCCTCGCTCGGCATGGTGTTCCAGAGCTTCAACCTGTGGTCGCACATGACCGTGCTCGAGAACGTGATCGAGGCGCCGGTGCATGTGCTGAAGGTGCCGCGCCGGGAGGCGGTGGAGCGCGCCGAGGCGCTGCTGGCCAAGGTCGGCATCGCCGACAAGCGCGACCATTACCCCAGCCACCTGTCGGGCGGCCAGCAGCAGCGCGCCGCGATCGCGCGGGCGCTGGCGATGCAGCCCAAGGTGATGCTGTTCGACGAGCCGACCTCGGCCCTCGACCCCGAGCTGGTGGGCGAGGTGCTGCGGGTGATCCGCCAGCTGGCGGAGGAGGGCAACACCATGCTGCTCGTCACCCACGAGATGCGCTTCGCCCGCGAGGTGTCGAGCCGGGTGATCTTCCTGCACCAGGGGCGGACCGAGGAGGAGGGGACGCCGGCCGAGGTGTTCGACAATCCGCGCTCCGAGCGGATCCGCCAGTTCCTGAAGGCGCAGCATTGACGGGCGCCGCTTCGCCGCGATGCTTGACCGCGCGCGGCGATTTCGCGGAAATCGGCCCATCCAACCCGGGACCGCAGGGTCCCAGTTCTGAACGGGAGACTTCATGATGAAGAGCTGGTTGTCGCTGGCCGCCGCCGCGGCCTTCGTGCTGGCCGCCGGCACCGCCTCGGCGGAGACGCTGCGCGTCGGCACCGAAGGCGCCTATCCGCCGTACAACGCCACCGACGCCTCGGGCAAGCTGGTCGGCTTCGAGATCGACCTCGCCAACGAGCTGTGCAAGCGCGCCCAGATGACCTGCGAGATCATCCAGCAGGACTGGGACGGCATGATCCCGGCGCTCATGAACAAGCGCTACGACGCGATCATGGCCGGCATGTCGGTCACCGAGGAGCGGCTGAAGCAGATCGCCTTCTCCAAGCCCTACAGCAACACGCCGGCCTGGTTCGTCGGGGCCAAGGACGGGCTGCTGAAGGACGCCAAGACGCTGGACGACATCAAGGCCGCGCTCAAGGGCAAGGCGGTCGGCGTGCAGCGCTCGACCATCCACCAGAACTTCCTGGAGCAGAAGATCCCGGGCGTCGACGTCAGGCTCTACGACACCCAGGACGACCTCAACCTCGACCTGCAGAACGGCCGCATCGACGCCGGCCTGGCCGACAGCCTCGGCTGGAAGGACTTCCTGGCCAGCGACGCCGGCAAGGGCTACGACCATTTCGGCCCGGGTCTGACCGGCAAGGACGACCCGATCTTCGGCACCGGCGTCGGCATCGGCCTGCGCAAGGAGGACGCGGCGCTGAAGGCGAAGCTGGACAAGGCGCTGGACGAGGTGAATGCCGACGGCACGCTGACCAAGCTGTCGGTGCAGTGGTTCGGCTTCGACACCTCGATCAAGTAAGGCAGCACGGGCGCCGGCGGATGCGGTGCCGGCGCCCGGGGCCGCAGGGTTCAACGGGAGAGGTTCATGGCGAAGATCTGGTTGTCCCTCGTCGGGGCGGCGGCGCTGGCGCTGGGTGCCGGTGCTGCATCCGCCGATACGGTGCGCATCTGCATGGAAGGCGCTTACCCGCCCTTCAACAACACGGATTCCACCGGCAAGATCGTCGGCTTCGAAGTCGATGTCGCGAATAATCTGTGCAAGCAGGCCGGCCTGACGTGCGAGGTCGTGCAGCAGGATTGGGACGGGTTCATCCCGGCGCTGCTGAACAAGCGCTGCGGCGCCCTCATGGACGGCATGTCGATCACCGAGGAGCGGCTGAAGCAGATCGCCTTCTCCGTGCCCTACACCGATACGCCGGCCTGGTTCGTCGGCGCCAAGGACGGGCTCCTGAAGGACGCCAAATCCCTGGCCGACCTCCATGCCGCGCTGAAGGGCAAGACCATCGGCGTGCAGCGCTCGACCACGCACCAGAACTTCCTCGAGGCCGAGTTCAAGGACTCCGAGATCAAGCTCTACGACACGGTCGACGAGCTCAACTTCGACCTGGTCAACGGCCGCATCGACGGCGGGCTGGGCGACAGCATCTCCTGGGATTCCTTCCTGAAGAGCGATGCCGGCAAGGGCTACGCCCATTTCGGCCCCGGCCTGACCGGCAAGGACAACCCGCTGTTCGGCCAGGGCATCGGCATCGGCCTGCGCCAGGAGGACAAGGAGCTCAAGGCCAAGCTCGACAAGGCCATCGATTCCATGAAGGCGGACGGGTCGCTGGCCAAGCTGGCGATCCAGTGGTTCGGCTACGACCCGCTGGCCCTCGGCAACTGAGAAGCTTCCGGGCGGCCTCACCGGCCGCCCGTTCCGTTCCAGGCAGCGGTAAGGCATGCAAGGACTGATCGATTCGCTGCTCCACTGGGCGCAGCTCTTCTCCTGGGGCGACCAGGGCTGGGGCGACGAGTTCGTCCGGGCCGCCGGGATGACCGTGCTGCTCTCCACCGCCAGCTACATCTTCGGGCTCGTGGTCGGGCTGATCGCCGCCTGCCTCAAGGTCTGGGGCGGCTTCGTGCTGCGCTGGTTGATGGAGGTCTACACCACCGTCGTCCGCGGCGTGCCGGAGCTCCTGATCATCTATCTCCTGTTCTTCGGCAACGAGCGGGCGATCAACGCCGTCCTCGGCCTGTTCGGCATCACCCAGCCGTTCCAGCTGAACGAGTTCGCGATCGGCGTCTTCGCCGTCGGGCTGATCTCCGGCGCCTATGCGACCGAGGTGCTGCGCGGCGCCATCCAGGTCATCCCGCACGGGCAGATCGAGGCCGGCCGCGCCTTCGGCATGCACGGCTTCATGGTGTTCCGCCGCATCATCCTGCCGCAGACCATCCGCCTGGCGCTGCCCGGCCTCGGCAACATCTGGCAGCTGATCCTGAAGGACACGGCGCTGGTCTCCGTCGTCGGGGTCACCGAGCTGATGCGGATCAGCCAGGTGGCGGCGCGGTCGACGCGCGAGCCGTTCCCGTTCTTCATCACCGCGGCGATCCTGTTCCTGGTGATCACCACCTTCTCGACCAAGATGTTCCGCAAGGCCGAGGCGCATTACGACCGCGGCGTGCGGCGGGCGACCTGAGCATGGATCTCGACCTGATCCTCGACACCTTCGGCCGGCTGCTCGGCGGCGCCCTGGTGACCATCCAGCTGATCGTGCCGGCGCTGGCCATCGGCGTCGTCATGGCCATGGTGCTGGCGGTGATGCGGATGTCCGGCGACGGCATCCTGTCGCGCATCTCCCGCGGCTACGTCTTCGTGTTCCGCGGCACGCCGCTCCTGGTGCAGATCTTCCTGATCTATTTCGGCCTCGGCCAGTTCCGCCCGCTGTGGGAGGCGCTCGGCGTCTGGAACTGGCCGCTGCGCGAGGCCTTCCCCTGCGCCGTGATCGCCTTCGCCATGAACACCGCCGCCTATACCAGCGAGATCATCCGCGGCGGCCTGCAAGCCGTGCCCTTCGGCCAGATCGAGGCGGCCCGCGCCTGCGGCATGTCGCGGTCGCTGGTGTTCCGGCGGATCACCGTGCCGATCGCGATCCGCCAGGCGCTGCCGGCCTATGGCAACGAGATCATCCTGATGGTGAAGGCCAGCTCGCTGGCCTCGATCATCACCATCATGGAGATCACCGGCATCGCCAAGCAGATCAACTCGCGCACCTTCGCGCCCTTCGAGGTGTTCACCGCCGCCGGCATCCTCTACCTCGCCATGAACTTCGTGATCGCGCAGGGCGTGCGGGCGGTGGAATGGAGGATCACCCCGCATCTGCGCCGGCGGAGTTGAAGATGCGGCTCGGGGGAGTAGAGCGCCATTCCCATTTGTCATCGCCGGGCTTGACCCGGCGATCCAGGGGCCACCCAGAGCGGCATCGACAGTCCTGGATGCCCGGGTCAAGCCCGGGCATGACAGCTAAATAGAGCCGTCACTCTGCTAAGCTGCAGCGGATGTTCACCTTCACGCCGCTCCGCCCCGCCGACCTGCCGCGCCTGCGCCTGTGGCTGGCCATGCCGCATGTCCGCGCCTGGTGGGGCGATCCGGACACCGCGATCCGCGAGATCCGCCGGCTGATGGCGTCGGACTGGGCCGAGCCCATGCTGGTCGCCTGGCAGGGCCGGCAGATCGGCTATCTCCAGGCCTATGACGCCGTCTCCGCGGCGCCCGGCGGCGACGCCGAGCCCGGCAGCTTCGGCATCGACCTGTTCATCGGCGAGCCGAGCTATGTCGGCAAGGGGCTCGGCACCGCCTTCCTCGGCGCCTACACCGACCGGCTGCTGAAGGGCGGGCGGGCCGCGCGCATCCTGGCCCGGCCGGCCCGCTCCAACCACCGCGCCGTGCGCTGCCTGGAAGGGGCGGGGTTCCATCCGCTGGACGATGCCGGCGGCCCGCTGCTGGCGATGGCCAAGGACCGGCCCGGTCTTTAGGACCAGCCGGGAAACTGCCGAGTCGCGGTCCGGCGCAAGCGTGTTATGCTTCCCCAAAACCAGAACAATCGGGGAATCGCCATGAACGTTGCCCGTATTCTGAATGTGAAGGGGAACACCGTCATCCATGTCGCGCCGGATCTCCGGCTGGCCGAGGCGGTGGCGCTGCTGCGCGACAAGCGCATCGGCGCCGTCATCGTCAGCGGCGACGGCCGCCACATCGACGGCATCCTGTCCGAGCGCGACGTCGTCCATCGCTTGGCCGACAATGGGCCGGCGCTGCTGGCCGAGCCGGTCTCCGCCATCATGGTGCGCACGGTCATCACCTGCGGCCTCGACGATACGGTGGCCGAGCTGATGGGGATGATGACCCAGCGCCGCTTCCGCCACCTGCCGGTGGTGGACGGCCAGGGGCTGCTCTGCGGCATGATCAGCATCGGCGACGTGGTGAAGGCGCGGCTCGACGAGATCGAGAGCGAGGCCGAGAGCCTGCGCGAATACATCACCACCAGCTGACCGCCCCGATTCAGCCGAACGAAGCGGGAACTGCCGGGCGGCAGGCCCTGTTCTTGCGAGTGAACGTCCGCGCCGGCGCCGCCGGCCGGCCGGCTCACAAGAACGAGGTGCCCGACATGTTCGGCAGTCTGCTCCACTGGGCCGTGGTCTTTCTGATCATCGCGCTGGTCGCGGCCCTGTTCGGCTTCGGCGGTGTCGCCGGCACGGCGATGGCCGGCGCCAAGCTCCTGTTCTGGGTCGCGATCGTGGTGTTCGTGATCATGCTCGTCGCCGGCCTGGTCAGGCGCGGCTAGAACTCCCTGAGCCAACGCATCGACGGCCGGCGCCGAAGGGTGTCCGGCCGTCGTCGTGACGATCAGGAGGCTTCGACAAGGCTGAGGGCAGGGCTATCCCAGTTCTGTCATTGCCGGGCTTGACCCGGCAATCCAGGGGCCACCCAGAGCGGCATCGAGATTCCCTGGATGCCCGGGTCAAGCCCGGGCATGACAATGAGTAAGGAATGTCCTTCGTCCGACCACCCTATCAGCCGGAACCTCTCACCGACGATCCGTGATCTGGCCGGCTTCTCAACAAGACAAGGTCGTCGAAGGGGAGATGGTGGAGCTGAGCGGGATCGAACCGCTGACCTTCTCATTGCGAACGAGACGCTCTCCCAACTGAGCTACAGCCCCACGAATTCGGACCCGGGCGGTTGGGCATCCCGGCGAACGGCGCGGAATATCGTGCCCGCACCATGGCTTGTCAAGCGCCTGATCCGGGCGCCCGTCGCTTTTTCGCGGCGCTCGGTTTGAAACCTCCGGCGGCTCGGATATAAGGGGGCCGGGCCGCAGCCGTGGCGGCCGGGTTTGCAGGCGGGACCATGACGGACTTCATCGGCCAAAAGACGGTCACCCTTTTCGGCGGCACCGGATTCGTCGGCCGCTACGTGGCGCAGATGCTGGCCCAGCGCGGCTGGCGCATCATCGTCGCCTCGCGCCATCCGGACCGGGCCCTGCCGCTGAAGACGGCAGGGGCGGTCGGCCAGGTCGTGCCGGTCTTCGCCGACATCCGCGACGACGGCTCGGTCGCGGCCGCGGTGGCCGGGGCGGATGCCGTGGTCAACCTGGTCGGCATCCTGTTCGAGCGCGGCAGGCAGCGCTTCGACGCGATCCATGCCGAGGCCGCCGGCCGCGTCGCCCGCGCCGCGGCGGCCGCCGGCGCCGGCCGCTTCGTGCAGGTCTCGGCGATCGGCGCCTCGGCCGACAGCCCGTCTTCCTATGCCCGCACCAAGGCGGCGGGCGAGGCGGCGGTGCGCGCGGCCTTCCCGGGGGCCGCGATCCTGCGGCCGAGCGTGATCTTCGGGCCCGAGGACGGCTTCTTCAACCTGTTCGCCGGCCTCGCCCGCACGGCGCCGTTCCTGCCGTTGTTCGGTGGCGGCACCACCCGGTTCCAGCCGGTCTATGTCCGCGACGTCGCCGCCGCGATCGTCGCCTGCCTCGAGCAGGACGGCACCGCCGGCCAGACCTATGAGCTGGGCGGCCCGCGGGTCTACAGCTTCCGCGAGCTGATGGAGCTGACCCTGAAGCAGACCGGCCGGAAGAAGCGCCTGGTCTCGCTGTCCTGGGGCATGGCGGCCTTCGAGGCCCGGCTGCTCGGCCTGCTGCCGAAGCCGCTGCTGACCCCGGACCAGGTGGTGCAGCTGAAGATCGACAACGTGGTCGGCGCCGGCGCGAAGACGCTGGCCGATCTTGGCATCCAGCCGACCCCTGCCGAGCTGATCCTGCCGAGCTATCTCGACCGCTACCGGCCCGGCGGCCGCTTCGGCAACCGCCTGGTCGCCTGATGCGGCCGTAGGTTGGGTTCGCCGAAGGCGAACCCAACATCATCGTCCGTCCGTTGGGTTCGCGCTGCGAACCCAACCTACATCGTCCTATCCCTCGGTCAGCGCCCGGCCGAGGAAGGGCAGGCTCTCGTCCATCCGGTAGTCGACCGAGGAGTGGTTGTCCGGGAACTCCTCGTAGCGGTGCGTCACGCCCAGCCGCTCCAGCGACCGGTGCAGCCTTCGGGCGCCGTAGACCAGGTTGAACTGGTCGATGTCGCCGCAGTCGATGTACAGGCCCTTCAGCGATCTCAGCGCATCGGCGTGCCGGTCGACGATCACGGCCGGGTCCCATTCCAGCCAGTTGGCCCAGCGTTCCTCGATCAGCTCGCAGGTCTCGGGGTCGACCGGCAGCCGGATGCCGAGGAACTGCGACGGCTCCGGGTCGTAGGTCGCTGCCATCGCCAGCCACATCAGGATGTGGAGGTCGGCATCCTGGATCTTCTTCGCCGCCTCCAGCGTGGTGACGAAGCGCTCGATCGAGCCCTCGTGCTTGGCCAGGGCCCGCAGCACGTTCGGCATCTCCAGCAGATAGGCCAGCTCGAACGCCATGTCGCCGGAATGGCACGCGGCCGCGCTCCACACATCGGCGCGGCGCATGGCGTGGATGATCGCGCCGTAGCCGCCGGAGCTCTTGCCGAACACGCCGCGCCGGCCGGGCCCGCCGCAGCCCAGCCGCGCCTCCACCGCCGGCAGCATCTCGTCGATCAGGAAATCCTCCCACCGGCCCATGGCGGCGGAGTTGATGTACTGGTTGCCGCCGAGGCGGGTGAAGCAGTCCGGGAAGGCGATCGCCACCGGCGGCAGCCTGCCCTCGGCGATCAGCCGGTCGGCCCGCTCCGGCACGTTCTCGCCGAAATTCTTCCAGTTGGTGTGGGCCGGCCCGCCGGCGGTGAAGCCGACCAGGTCGACCAGCAGCGGCAGGTCGCGCCCGTCATGCCCGGCCGGGATGTAGAGGTCGACCCGCCTCTCATGCGGATCGCCCAGCAGGTTGCCCCGCAGCACCCGGCTGTCGATGGTGAAGCTCTCCAGCTGCCCGCGCGGGGCGGTCCGGTTCTTGCGCATGCTGCTCCCTCCCACAGGGTTGTGCCGCCACCCTAGACCGAGTCTCGGTGGGGCGCATCCCGGGGCCGTCAAAATGGGCGCAGCTTGATCGGCTCCAGCGGCAGGGTCTGCCCCGGCCTGACGAAGACGACGACGAAGTCGAACGCCCGCCCGGTCACGCCGCGCATCCGCTTGGCGACGCTGAGCTCGGTTCGCCAGGTGTCCAGCCCCTGATACTTCGCCGTCTCGCCCAGGCACCAGTCGTCGTCCTTCAGGCAGATCACGGCCAGGCCGCCGCGGCGCAGCCGTTCGGCGTCGATCCAGGGGGCATAGGCCGGGGCGAAGGCGGTGAAGTCGGTCGGGTGATCCGGGCTGTAGAAGGTGGCGCCCAGGGCATAGCTTTCGCTGCCGGCGACGATCGCCAGCGGCGCGCCGACCTGCCGGCGCCACAGCGCCGTCACCCGCTCGGCCACCAGCCGCCGCGGCTCGGCCGCGTGCTCGATGTCGTGCCGCAGGGTCCAGGCGCCGGCGAACGGCGCCGCCGACAGCAGCAGCAGCCCGCCGATTCCGGCCAGCAGCGCCAGCCGGCGCAGCGCCGCCCGGTCGACCGCCAGGCGCAGCCAGACGATCGCGGCCAGGGGCGACAGGCCGAAGATCGGGATGGCGAACTGGGTGACGATCTTCACCTTGAAAACCAGGGCGATCGCGACCGTGAGCAGGAACGGGCCGAGGGCGAAGATCGCCAGTGCCCGGCGGTCGCCCGTGGATGGAATGGCCGGACGATCCTCCGCCGTCCGGCCGCGCCGCCACAGCCAGGCCAGGGCGGCGCCGAGCAGCGCGTGCAGGGCGGCGCAGCCGGCGATGAAGAGCCCGGCCTTGGCGACGATCCTGAGCGCGTTGGAGTGGCTTTTGCTGGCCATGTAGTCCAGCGGGCCGACGGCGGCGTGGAGATGCCACAGCACATGCGGCGCCATCGCCGCGGCGAACACGACGAGCGCGACGTAGGGGGCGGGGCTGGCGAAGAAGCGGCGACGGTCGGGATGGGCCAGCGCCGCGGCCAGGCAGCACAGGAGGATGACGCCGCTGTAGTATTTCGACAGCATCGCCGCGGCGGCCGCCAGCCCCAATGCGACGGCGCCGGCCAGGTCGCGCCGGTCGAAGCAGCGCAGGAACAGCAGCACCACCACCGGCCACAGCGACAGCAGCACCGAATTGGCGTTGAAGTTCAGCGACTGGACGGTGGCGAAGGGCAGGGCCTCCAGCAGCAGCACCGCCGCCAGCCGGGGCGGGCCGGACAGGTACCGGCCGGCGATGCCCCAGACCGCGGCCAGACCGATCGCGGCATTGACCGAGGACAGCAGGTAGAAGGCCCAGTCGGCGGTCGGGAACAGGCTGAACCAGCCATGCACCACCCAGGCGTAGAAGGGCGGGTGCTTGTAGGTGCCGAGCGGCATCTCCTGCGCCCAGGAGAAGGCCTCCGCCATGTCGTTCTGCAGGTCGGACGGCCCCAGGTACAGCAGGCAGAACGCGGTCCACAGCGCGACATGCGCCGCCAGCAGCAGCAGGAGGTCCCGGGTATCGCTGCCGGAGCGGCGGACCGGGACGCTGATCGCGATCGACATGGCGGATGGCGGGCAATGGAACCGGCCCCAGCCGTTAGGCCCGGCCGGAACCGGTGTCCAATTACCTTCTCGTATGCCGCAGAACGGCGGACTCGATCGCAGTGGCATTATCAACCATGTTCGTTCATGATATGTTCCATGGACGCGGAGCAGCCCGATTGCGGAGCGGAGGACAGGCCGGTCGATAAGGACCTGGCCTGGATGCAATGGGCGCTGGGCTCGCTGGCCGAGCTGGTCGAGATCCATCTCCGCACGGCCCGGATGACGGCGACGGAGCAGTTGGCGACGCCGATCGGGCGGGCCAGGCCGGATTTCGCGCTGGCGCAGGTGCGCCTGGCCCGTTCGGTGCGGCTGTCGATCGCGATGAGCCAGCGGGTCCGCGAGAATGATCGGGATCGCAAGGCTGGGAAGGCGGCGCCGGAGCCCACGCCGGCGGAGGAGGCGGCCGAGGCCGCCGAACCGCACCGGCCGAGGCCGCGCCGACAGCCGAGCCGGAGGACAGCGAGCCCCGGACGGAGCCGCGCGAATCCCTGACCGAGAGCGAGTGCCTGGAGGACGAGCTCGAGCCGGGCGAGGAGGCGGAGGATCGGCGAGACCTGGACGCAGCCCTGCTGCCGCGGGACCGGGACGCCCTCGATGCCCCCGCCCGCCTGCCCCCCGATCACGTGCCGGACCACCCCGCCGTTCCCGTGGCCGCTCGCGCCGCGGAGGACTGGCGTCGTGCATCGGACGAGCCCGACACCGGCCGGCCCGTGCCGGCTCTCCCGAAGCCGGACAGCAGCTGAGCCATTGGCGGCGCGACCGCGCAGGTTGGGTTCGCATGGCGAACCCAACATCCCGCCACCGTGCCACTGTTGGGTTCGCTCACCGCGAACCCAACCTACGAAGCCGCTCTGCCTTCCATGTCTCCCTCTCCCCTTGCGGGAGGGGGTTGGGGGAGGGGGCTGCGCGCGTCCGCGCGCGAATGGCGGAGGTCGGGCCAGGCGCCGGCCGCAGCCGGCTGCGGCAACCCGTGTCCCCCTACCCCTCCCGCAAGGGGACTGCGGCATTCACACATCGATCGTCGACACCGACGGCAGGCGTGCGAACAGATTGCCTCTCCCGCAAGCGAGACCTTCTCACAATAGCCGCGACTGCTCTTCTTTAGTCCCCCCTCCCCCTAACCCCCCTCCCGCAAGGGGAGGGGGGACTCACTTTACTCTCGTCATGAGCGGTCAGGACGATCAGGGGGAATTCTGAAAAGGTCTCGCAAGCGGGAGAGGCAACCAACAGGGCCCGATGCGTGTGCCGACGCGATGTGTGAATGCCATAGCGCAAGGGGGGAGGATGATTGGTTGGGTCGGAAGGGTCGCGCGAAGGCTGCAGACGTCTGATCCACGTTTTTGTCGGAACAAGCGATATGCAACAAAGCAGGCTGGGGACATGTTTCTCCTATAGTACCGGTTCGGATCTAATTTTCTTGAAACAATCGTTCCAAAACACCCCTTCGGCTGCGAACGGCTCTTAACAACGCGAAATTAGTCAACAAATATGACCTAATCGCGAAAAACTGCTCGCCAGAGCCTGCCGAAATCCGTAAATGTCGCGTCGGCCTCGCCGCTGCGGGGCTGTTCGACTCCGTGTGACCAGGAGCCGCCCATGGCGACGACCAAGATGCTGCAGTTCGTGAAGACCGCCGGCGAGATGCCGGCGAAACGCGCTGCCGAGACTCGCCGGCAGGACTGGCTCGAGGTCTATGGGCCCTATGTCCGGCAGAAGGCCGAGGAGCAGTCGTCGCGCTGCTCGCAATGCGGCGTGCCCTTCTGCCAGGTGCATTGCCCGCTGCAGAACAATATCCCGGACTGGCTGAAGCTGACCGCCGAGGGCCGGCTGGAGGAGGCGTACGAGATCTCCTCGGCCACCAACTCCATGCCCGAGATCTGCGGCCGCATCTGCCCGCAGGACCGGCTGTGCGAGGGCAACTGCGTGATCGAGCAGTCCGGCCACGGCGCCGTCACCATCGGCTCGATCGAGAAGTACATCACCGACACCGCCTGGGCCGAGGGCTGGGTCAAGCCGCCGGCGCCGCTGCGCGAGCGCGGCCAGTCGGTCGGCATCGTCGGCGCCGGCCCGGCCGGCATCGCCGCGGCCGAGCAGCTGCGCCGGCTCGGCTACCAGGTCCATCTCTACGACCGCTACGACCGGGTCGGCGGGCTGCTGATCTACGGCATCCCCAGCTTCAAGCTGGAGAAGGACATCGTCGCCCGCAGGGCGCAGTGGCTGGCCGATGCCGGCATCACCCTGCACCTGAACTTCGAGGTCGGCCGCGACGCCACGCTGCAGGAGCTGCGCGCCCGCCACGACGCGGTGCTGATCGCCACCGGCGTGTACAAGGCGCGCGACTTCCAGGCCCCGGGCTCCGGCCTCAAGGGCATCGTCGCGGCGCTCGACTACCTCACCGCCTCGAACCGCACCGGGCTCGGCGACGACGTGCCGGGCTTCGCCGACGGCACGCTGGACGCCGCCGGCAAGCGGGTGGTGGTGATCGGCGGCGGCGACACGGCGATGGACTGCGTCCGCACCGCGGTGCGCCAGGGCGCCGTCTCGGTGAAGTGCCTGTACCGCCGCAACCGCGCCAACATGCCGGGCAGCCAGCGCGAGGTGCAGAACGCCGAGGAGGAGGGCGTCGAGTTCGTCTGGCAGGCGGCGCCGGAGGCCTTCCTCGGTGACGACGCCGTCACCGGCGTGCGCGCGCACTCGATCCATCTCGGCGTCGCCGACGCCACCGGCCGGCAGAGCCCGGTGGTGATCGAGGGCTCGGCCCACACCATCGAGGCCGACCTGGTGGTCAAGGCGCTGGGCTTCGACCCCGAGGACCTGCCGACCCTGTTCGATGCGCCGGGCCTTCCGGTGACCAAATGGGGCACGGTCAAGGTCGACCACAAGTCGATGATGACCGCGGTCGACGGCATCTTCGCCGCCGGCGACATCGTCCGCGGCGCCAGCCTCGTCGTCTGGGCGATCCGCGACGGCCGCGACGCCGCCGCCGCGATCGACCGCCACCTCGCCGCCCAGGCCGCCCGTCCGGCGGTCGCGGCGGAATGACGCCAGCCGGAAGGAGCCAGCTCATGAGCCCGTTCGAGAAGAGCCTTGGCGTGAAGCCCCTTGGCGTGAAGGATGCCGGCCAGCGCTTCGTCGAGGAGTACGAGGCCAATGTCGCCCGGCTGATCGCGGCCCATGCCTACGACCCGGCGGAGGAGCACGACGCCTGCGGTGTCGGCTTCATCGCCACGCTCGACGGCAAGCCGCGGCGCGAGGTGGTGCAGGCCGGCATCGACGCGCTGAAGGCGGTGTGGCACCGCGGCGCGGTCGACGCCGACGGCAAGACCGGCGACGGCGCCGGCATCCATGTCCAGATCCCGCAGCAGTTCTTCCACGAGCATGTCGAGCGCGTCGGCCACCGGCCGATGCCGGGCGTGATCGCGGTCGGCCAGGCCTTCCTGCCGCGCACCGACCTGGAGGCGCAGGAGAAGTGCCGCTGCCTGGTCGAGGGCGAGATCCTCAGCTTCGGCTACTACATCTACGGCTGGCGCCAGGTGCCGATCAACGTGGCGATCATCGGCGACAAGGCGAACGCCGCCCGGCCGGAGATCGAGCAGATCATGATCGGCAACCCCAAGGGGGTGCCGGAGGAGCAGTTCGAGCGCGACCTCTACGTCATCCGGCGGCGGATCGAGAAGGCGGCGCAGGCCGCCGGCATCGCCGATTTCTACCTGTGCTCGCTGTCCTGCCGCTCGATCATCTACAAGGGCATGTTCCTGGCGGCGCAGCTGACCGACTTCTACCCGGACCTCCTGGACGAGCGCTTCGTCTCCAACTTCGCGATCTACCACCAGCGCTACTCGACCAACACCTTCCCGACCTGGCGCCTGGCCCAGCCCTTCCGCATGCTCGCCCACAACGGCGAGATCAACACGCTGAAGGGCAACACCAACTGGATGCGTGCGCATGAGACGCGCATGGCCAGCCCGGTGTTCGGCGACGCGATCGAGGACATCAAGCCGGTGATCCAGGGCGGCAGCTCGGATTCCGCGGCGCTCGACGCCGTGTTCGAGGTGATGGTCCGCGCCGGCCGCAACGCGCCGCTGGTCAAGGCCATGCTGGTGCCGCAGGCGACGCCGGCCGACGCCGACATCCCGGACGCGCACCGCGCCTTCGTCAGCTATTGCAACGCGGTGATGGAGGCCTGGGACGGGCCGGCCGCGCTGGCGATGTATGACGGCCGCTGGGTGATGGGCGGCATGGACCGCAACGGCCTGCGGCCGATGCGCTACACCCTGACCCATGACGGGCTGCTGATCGCCGGCTCCGAAGCCGGGATGGTCCGGCTCGACGAGAATCGGATCGCGGAGAAGGGGCGGCTCGGGCCCGGCCAGATGCTGGCGGTCGACTTGGCCGAGGGGCGCCTCTACCACGACCGCGAGATCAAGGACGTGCTGGCGGCGCGCCAGCCGTTCCAGGACTGGACCAAGCGGATCAAGGTGATCGACGGGCTGATCCGCGCCGGCGGCGAGGGCACCGAGGCGGCGATGAGCCGCGAGGATCTGCGCCGCCGCCAGGTCGCCATGAACATCACCATGGAAGACCTGGAGCTGATCCTGCATCCGATGGTGGAGGACGCGAAGGAGGCGGTGGGGTCGATGGGCGACGACGCGCCGATCGCCGTCCTGTCCGACCTGAACCGGCCGCTGCACCATTTCTTCCGGCAGAATTTCAGCCAGGTCACCAACCCGCCGATCGATTCGCTGCGGGAGCGGCGGGTGATGAGCCTGCGCACCCGGCTGGGCAATCTCGGCAACATCCTCGACGAGGATGCCAGCCAGTGCGACCTGCTGCAGCTCGACAGCCCGGTGCTGACCAACGCCGAATACGAGGCGATGCGCGCCTATATGGGCGCGACCGCGGCGGAGATCGACTGCACCTTCGACCCGCAGGAAGG
This sequence comes from Inquilinus sp. NPDC058860, assembly GCF_042743185.1. Classification (NCBI taxonomy): domain Bacteria; kingdom Pseudomonadati; phylum Pseudomonadota; class Alphaproteobacteria; order Rhodospirillales; family Rhodospirillaceae; genus Inquilinus; species Inquilinus sp. NPDC058860. Next base: position 15,694 of record NZ_JBHYMS010000059.1, read on the forward strand.
CGAACATGCCCTGCGCGACGCGCTGCGCCGGGTCTGCCGCGAGGCCGAGGACGCGGTGCGCGGCGGCGCCACCCACATCGTCCTGACCGACCAGCATGTCGGGCCGGACCGGGTGGCGATCCAGATGATCCTCGCCACCGGCGCCGTCCACACCCATCTGATCCGCCAGTCGCTGCGCACCTTCACCTCGCTGAACGTGCGTTCGATGGAATGCGTCGACGTGCACCATTTCGCGGTGCTGATCGGCGTCGGCGCCACCACGGTGAACGCCTATCTGGCGCAGGAGGCGATCGCCGACCGGCAGCGCCGCGGCCTGTTCGGCGACCTGTCGCTCGACGCCTGCATGAAGCGCTACCGCCAGGCGGTGGACGACGGGCTGCTCAAGATCATGTCGAAGATGGGCATCTCGGTGATCTCGTCCTACCGCGGCGGCTGCAACTTCGAGGCGGTCGGCCTGTCGCGCTCGCTCGTCGCCGAATACTTCCCGGGCATGCCCAGCCGCATCTCCGGCCTCGGCATGGCCGGGCTGCAGATGAAGGCGATCGAGATGCACGAGGCGGCGTGGACCAGCAACGTCGTCACCCTTCCGATCGGCGGCTTCTACCGCTACCGCCAGGGGCAGGAGCGTCACGCCTGGGAAGGCCAGATGATCCACATGCTGCAGCAGGCGGTGGCCACCGACAGCTATTCCCTGTACCGCAAATACTCCGACCTGGTGCGACGCCAGGCGCCGGTGGCGCTGCGCGACCTCCTGGAGTTCGTGCCGGTGCGCGAGGCGGTCTCGATCGACGAGGTCGAGAGCATCACCGAGATCCGCAAGCGTTTCGTCACCCCCGGCATGTCGCTCGGCGCCCTGGGTCCGGAGGCGCACGGCACGCTGAACGTCGCCATGAACCGGATCGGCGCCAAGTCGGATTCGGGCGAGGGCGGCGAGGATCCGGCCCGGTTCCGGCCGGACAAGAACGGCGACAACTGGAACTCCGCGATCAAGCAGGTCGCGTCGGGCCGCTTCGGCGTCACCGCGGAGTACCTGAACCAGGCGCGTGAGCTGGAGATCAAGGTCGCCCAGGGCGCCAAGCCCGGCGAGGGCGGCCAGCTGCCCGGCTTCAAGGTGACGGTGGAGATCGCCAAGCTGCGCCATGCCACCCCGGGCGTGATGCTGATCAGCCCGCCGCCGCACCACGACATCTACTCGATCGAGGACCTGGCCCAGCTGATCTACGACCTGAAGCAGATCAACCCGGACGCCAAGGTCACGGTCAAGCTGGTCAGCCGCACCGGCATCGGCACCATCGCCGCCGGCGTCGCCAAGGCCAATGCCGACATCATCCTGATCTCCGGCCATGTCGGCGGCACCGGCGCCTCGCCCCAGACCTCGCTGAAGTTCGCGGGCGTGCCGTGGGAGATGGGCCTGTCCGAGGTGCACCAGGTGCTGACCCTGAACCGGCTGCGCCACCGCATCCGGCTGCGCACCGACGGCGGCATCAAGACCGGGCGCGACGTGGTGATCGCCGCGATCCTGGGGGCCGAGGAGTACGGCATCGGCACCGCCAGCCTGATCGCGATGGGCTGCATCATGGTCCGGCAGTGCCACTCCAACACCTGCCCGGTCGGCGTCTGCACCCAGGATCCGGAGCTGCGGGCGAAGTTCACCGGCTCGCCCGAGAAGGTGGTGAACCTGTTCAGCTTCATCGCCGAGGAGGTGCGCGAGATCCTGGCCCAGCTCGGCTACCGCTCGATCAACGAGATCGTCGGGCGGACGGAGCTGCTGCGCGAGGTCAGCCGCGGCGCCGCCCATCTCGACGACCTCGACCTCAACCCGCTCCTGGCCAAGGCCGATCCCGGCGAGCATGCGATGTACTGCACGCTCGAGGGGCGCAATCCGGTGCCGGACACGCTGGACGCGCAGATGATCGCCGATGCAAGGCCGCTGTTCGAGCTCGGCGAGAAGACCCAGCTGACCTATTCGATCCGCAACACCCACCGCGCCGTGGGCACGCGGATGTCGGCGATGATCACCCGCAAGTTCGGCATGACCGGGCTGCAGCCGGGCCATGTGACGGTGCGGCTGCGCGGCAATGCCGGCCAGTCGCTCGGCGCCTGGGCGGTGCAGGGGCTGAAGCTCGAGGTGTTCGGCGACGCCAACGACTATGTCGGCAAGGGCCTGTCCGGCGGCACCATCGTGGTCCGGCCCTTCGCGGCCTCGACGCTGAAGACCAACGAGAACACCATCATCGGCAACACGGTGCTGTACGGCGCCACCGCGGGCAAGCTGTTCGCCGCCGGCCAGGCGGGCGAGCGCTTCGCGGTGCGCAACTCCGGCGCCACGGTGGTGGTCGAGGGCTGCGGCTCGAACGGCTGCGAGTACATGACCGGCGGCACCGCCGTGATCCTGGGCCCGGTCGGCGACAACTTTGCCGCCGGCATGACCGGGGGCATGGCCTTCGTCTACGACACCGACGGCAGCTTCGCCCGCCGGACCAATCCGGAGAGCGTGCTGTGGCAGCGGATCGAGACCCGTCACTACGACGATCTCGTCCGGTCCCTGATCGCCGAGCATGTGCGCGAGACCCAGAGCGCCTGGGCCGCCTCGATCCTGCACGACTGGCCGATCGAGCGGTCGAAGTTCTGGCAGGTGGTGCCGAAGGAGATGGTGTCGCGGCTGCAGCACCCGATCCGCGACGAGGACGAGGCGCTGCGGATCCCGGCGGAGTAGGCGAAAACGGCTGGAAACCACCAAACCGTCATGCCTTGACCCGGGCATCCAGAAGATCTCGACGTTCTCTGGATCGCCAAGACCGGCGATGACAATAAGGGGATGGACAGGAGCAGGCCTCAAACGTATTGCGCGATGCCGTTGCCGAAGGACCAGTTCTCCTTCGCCACTTCGATCAGGTTGATGAACACGTCCTCCCGGCGCAGCCCGGGGTTCTCGGCCAGCCGGTCGGCGAGGCGGCGGTACAGGGCCTGCTTCTGCTCGACCGTCCGGGTGTTGCTGACCGTGGCCTGGATGAACACCACGTCGCCGGTCCGGGCGATGCCGGGATAGGTCGGGTCGTAGTCGAAGCCGGTGTCGTCATGCTCGTGCACCAGCACGAAGCGGTCGTTCTCCGGCACGTTGAAGGTCTCGACCAGGGACAGGTAGACGGCGTCGCGGATGGCCTGGATGTGGCCGGCCGGCTTGCCTTTGCGCAGCGAGATCCGGACGAGGGGCATGGGACTCTCCAAGGTCGGGCGGCGGACGCCGCGGTGCCTCTCGATATAACGGCCGCTTGATCATTTCAGAATAAGCTCGATATCACTATCAGTGATGACGAATTGAAATGATGAGGCGATGCGCTCCCTCGACCTCGATGCCGTCCAGGCCTTCGTCCTGGTCGCCGATCACGGCAGCTTCACCCGGGCCGCCGACGCGCTCGGCGCCACCCAATCCGGCGTCAGCCTGCGGCTGAAGCGGCTGGAGGACCGGCTCGGAACCCGGCTGTTCGAGCGCACGCCGCGGGTGGTGCGTCTGACGCCGCAGGGCGAGGCCTTCCTGCCGCGGGCGCGGCGGCTCCTGGAGGCGCAGGATGAGGCCATCGCCGCGGTCTCGGCCCGGCCGCAGCGGCTGGTGCTCGGCATCAGCGACCATGTCGCGGGGCCGGAGCTGCCGGGGCTGCTGGCCCGGGTGGCGGGGCAGGGGCCGGGGCTGGCGCTGGAGGTCCGTCTCGACTCGTCGCTGGACCTGCTCCGGGAATACGACGCCGGGTCACTCGACGCGGTGATCGTCCGCCGCGACGCCGGCCGCCGCGACGGCGAGGTGCTGTTCCGCGATGATTTCGGCTGGTTCGCCTCGACCGGCTGGCATCATCGGTCGGGCGAGCCGCTGCCGCTCGTCACTCACAGAGAGCGCTGCGGCGTGCGGGTCGCGGCGCTGCGCGCGCTCGACGCCACCGGCATTCCCTGGGTCGAGGTCTTCGTCGGCGGCGGCGGTGCGGCTGTCGCGGCGGCGGCCATGGCCGGGCTCGGCGTGTCGCCGCTGGCGCGCCGGACGGCGCCGCCCGGCACCGTCGACATCGGGCCGCGGCTCGGCCTGCCGGCCCTGGCCGCCACCGACGTGATGCTGCATTCGCGCCTGTCCGACGCCCGGCTCGCCGGCGCCCTGCGCGGCCTCGCCGCCGCCTTCCGCCTGCCGGTGGCGGCGTGACTCGCGGTCGCAGCAAGACCAAAGGCTCGGGCCCGCCGGATGGTTCCCGGCCCCGGCGCGGGGGAGGCATGTGTCGCCGCAGCGCAACGCGGCCCTTACCGAAATACCGTGGCATCGGTTAGAGTTCGCGCGCCATGCGAACCCTCTATCACATCTGGCTCTCCGCCCAGTCCCGCATCGTCCGGCTGCTGCTGGCCGAAAAGGACCTGCATTGCGACATGAAGGTCGAGCGGGTCTGGGAGCGCCGCGAGGAGTTCCTCGCCCTCAACCCGACGGGCGAGGTGCCGCTGCTGATCGAGCCGGACGGCACGACGCTGACCGATGTCTGGGTCATCGTCGAGTATATGGAGGAGGTGCACCCCGAGGTGCCGCTGCTCGGCGACACCACCCTGGCGCGGGCCGAGACCCGGCGCCTGCTGGTCTGGTTCGACCAGAAGTTCGGCCGCGAGGTGACCGAGAACCTGGTCGGCGAGAAGTTCATGAAGCGGGTGATGCGCACCGGGCAGCCGCCCAGCTCCGACGCGATCCGCGCCGGACGGCAGAACGTGCACTACCACCTCGACTACATCTCCTACCTGGCCGAGACCCGGCGCTGGCTGGCCGGGGACGAGTTCAGCATGGCCGACATCGCCGCCGCCGCCCATCTCTCGGTGGTCGACTATTTCGGCGACGTGCCCTGGGATGCCCATCCCGAGGCCCGGCAATGGTATTCCCGCATAAAGTCCCGGCCCAGCTTCCGGCCGCTGCTGGACGACCACGTTCCCGGCATTCCGGCGCCGGCGCATTACCGCGATCTGGATTTCTGACGCCGATCCGCCTATCTCTGGCGTTGCGAGCGATTCTTAAATGGCGCCGTCCCACGCGACGGATCATCGGAGACGAAGCATGGATGCCTTGGATCTTCTGCTGAAGCGCCGCTCGGTGCCGGCCCGCAACATGGTCGAGCCCGGGCCGGATGCGGCGGCGCTGGAGCGGATCCTGCGGGCCGGCACGCGGGTGCCCGACCACGGCAAGCTGGCGCCCTGGCGCATCCAGGTGCTGCGCAAGGACGGGCAGCGCCGGCTGGGCGAGGCGATGGCCGAGCTCTTCGCCCGCGAGACCCCCGACGCCACCGAGGCGCTGATCGAGGCGATGCGGCAGAAGCCGGCCCTGGCGCCGCTGCTGCTGGTCGTCACCCACAAGCCGCAGCCCGGCAAGATCCCGGAGCTGGAGCAGATCCTGTCCGGCGGCGCGCTGTGCCAGAACATCCTGATGGCGGCCCATGCCCAGGGCTTTTGCGCCAGCTGGATCACCGGCTGGCCGGCCTATCACCCGCAGGTGGTCGAGCTCCTGGGCCACGACCCGGCGACCGACAAGATCCTCGGCTTCATCTATCTCGGCACCCCGTCCGAGCCGATGGAGGACCGGCCGCGCCCGGCCCTGTCCGACATCGTCACCGAATGGTCGGGCCCGCTGGTGCAGGTGGCCTGACGCGCGGCGGGTGATGGACCGGTCGTAGGTTGGGTTCGCGTGAGCGAACCCAACACTTGATCTGGGCTGCAGGATGTTGGGTTCGCAGTTGCGAACCCAACCTACATTCTCTCTCACGCCGCAGCGGCGGCCGCCCGGTCCGACTCCAGCAGCGCCAGGAATTCCCGGGCCGCGGGGTTGACCGGGCCGTCCCCGGCGCCGCGCTCGGCATGGGCGACGCCCAGCTCCCAGCAGATCTCGGGCGGGGCCAGCGTCGCCACCGCCAAAGGCGGCCGGTGCGGGTCGGCCGGATGCGCGGCGATGATCGCCTCCGGCACCAGGGCGATGCCGAGGCCGAGCGCGACGAGGTCGAGCGCGGTCGGCAGGTCGTTGACCTCGAAGCCGGTGCGGCGCTCCACCCGGATCCGGGCAAAGGCCAGGTCGACCAGCTGGCGCGTGCCCCAGTCGGTCTGGAAGTCGACGAAGGTCTCGCGGCCCAGCCGGCCCAGGGCCACGTTCTTGCGGCCCGCCAGCGGGTGGTCGTGGCTGCAGGCGGCCACCAGCTCCTCGCAGGCCAGCATGGTGGCCTGGACGTCCGGGGGCGGCGCCGGCTGCATCGGCACGAAGGCCAGGTCCACCCGGCTGTCGCGCAGCTTCTCGAACAGCCGGTCCGACCCGCCCTGGCACAGCCGGATCTCGACCCCGGGATGGGCGGCGTGGAAGCGGGCCAGCAGCGCGGGCAGGTCGACGAAGGGCGACAGGCTGTGGGTGGTGCCGATCGCCAGGCGTCCGCGCGCCAGCCCCTGCACCGCGGCCACGGCGTCGCGGGCGCCCTGCGCCGCGGCCAGCACCCGCCGCGCCTCCTCGGCCAGCACCCGGCCGGCGGCGGTCAGGTCCACCCGCCGGGTGCTGCGGATGAACAGGGGCGCGCCCAGCTCCTCCTCCAGCGCCCGGATCGAGGCCGACAGGCCGGACTGGACGATGTTCACCCGCCGGGCGGCGCGGGTGAAATGCTGCTCCTCAGCCACCGCCAGGAAATGCTCCAGCTGCCTCAGATCCATGGTCTGCCTGATTCTGCCGATTGTTCTTCGATCATGCTGAATGCGATCTGAACATTCAATTGGAACGCTGAATGCGATGCCCCCATCCTTGGTGCCGGACCTGACGGGAGCGGACTGATGAGCGAAGGCCACACGCATCTGCCGACACGGCGTTTCGGCACCACCGACATGGCGATCACCCGGGTCGGTTTCGGCGCCTGGGCGATCGGCGGCGCCGGCTGGGCCGCGGCCTGGGGCGAGCAGGACGACGACGCCTCGGTGGCGGCGATCCGCCACGCCGCCGAGGTCGGCATCAACTGGATCGACACCGCCGCCGTCTACGGCCTCGGCCATTCCGAGGAGATCGTCGGCCGCGCCCTGCGCGAGATCCCGGCCGACAGGCGGCCCTATGTCTTCACCAAGGGCGGGCTGATCTGGGACGAAGCGAACCGCACCGCCCCGCCGAAGCGCGTCGGCGCGCCGGACAGCCTGCGGCGCGAGGTCGAGGCCTCGCTGCGCCGGCTCGGCGTCGAGCGGATCGACCTGTACCAGCTGCACTGGCCGGCCGAGGACGGCACCTCGATCGAGACCCTCTGGCAGACCTTCCTCGACCTGAAGACGGAAGGGAAGGTGCGGGCCGTCGGGCTGTCCAACCACAACGTCGAACTGCTGACGCGGGCCGAGGCGGTCGGCCATGTCGACACGCTGCAGCCGCCCTTCTCGGCGATCCGCCGCGACATCGCGGGGGCGGAGCTGCCCTGGTGCGCGAAGCACGACACCGGCGTGATCGTCTACAGCCCGATGCAGTCCGGCCTCTTGACCGGCGCCTTCACGGCGGAACGGGCGGCGGCGCTGCCGAAGGACGACTGGCGCTCGCGCTCGCCGCACTTCACCGGCGACGGCCTGGCCCGCAACCTGGCGCTGGCCGAAGCGCTGAAGCCGCTGGCGGCGCGCCACGGCACCTCGGTCGCCGCGGTGGCGGTGGCCTGGACCCTGGCCTGGCCGGCGGTCACCGCCGCCATCGTCGGCGCCCGCGGCCCCGAGCAGGTCGACGGCTGGCTCGACGCCGCGACGCTGGAGCTGACGCCGGAGGATGTCGGCGAGATCGCCGCGGCGATCGAACGCACCGGCGCGGGCTCCGGGCCGGTCAGGCCGACCCGCTGAGCCGCGTCGCGGCATTCTTCCGGATCGGGCGGGCCGGATCCGCCGACGGTCACGCCAGCAGGTCCTCGATCCGGATCGGCAGGCTCCTGATCCGCTTGCCGGTCGCGTGATGGACGGCGTTGGCGACGGCGGCTGCGGTGCCGACATTGCCCAGCTCGCCCAGCCCCTTGATGCCGGCGGTGTTGACCCTGTCGTCCCGCTCCGGGACCAGGATGACGTCGACCTCGCCAATATCGGCGTTCACCGGGATCAGGTATTCGGCGATGTCGGTGTTGACGAAGCGGGCGCTGCGCTCGTCGATCTCGGTCTTCTCGTGCAGGGCCGAGCCGACGCCCCAGATCATGCCGCCCATCAGCTGGCTGCGGGCGGTGCGCGGGTTCATGATCCGCCCGGCGGCGAAGGCGCCGACCATGCGCGGCACCCGGATCTCGCGGGTGCGGGCATGGATCCGGACCTCGACGAACTCGGCCCCGAAGGCGTAGCGGATGAAATCCTCGCCGTTCGGCCCGCCGGCCAGCGCCGTGGCGCCGCGGTACAGCTTGTCGATCGCCCCGGACGATGCGCCCTTGGGCACGGATTCGGCATATTCCTCGATCGCCCCGGCGCCGATCCGTCCGAAGGCCGCCTGCAGCTCCTCGGCCTGCCCGTCCGGGCCGACCAGCCGGCCGTCGCGCAGGTCGTAGCCGGACAGGTCGTTGCCGCGGCCCGCCTTGGCCCGGAACAGGGTCTCGCGGATCGCATCGCAGGCCTTGATCACCGCCGTGCAGACGCTCGCGGTCATGTTCGACCCGCCGGCGACCGGGGCGGGTGGCAGCGCCGTGTCGCCTAGCGCCACCTCGACCCGGTCGAGCGGCAGGCCCAGCCGCTCCGCCGCCGCCTGCCCGATCACCGTGTAGGCGCCGGTGCCGAGATCGTGGGCGGCGGTCGCCACCTGGATGCGGCCGTCGCCGAGCAGCCGGACGCGGGCCGAGGCGGCGGCGATCAGGCTCGGATAGCAGGCGGTGGCGCAGCCCCAGCCGACCAGCCAGTCGCCGTCGCGCATCGATCCGGGCCGCGGGTCGCGCCGGGTCCAGCCGAAGGCCGCGGCGGCGGTGTCGTAGCAGGGCATCAACGAGCGGCTGCTGTAGGGCACACCCTTGATCGGCTCGGCCACCGTGTCGTTGACGCGCCGCAGTTCCACCGGATCCATGTCCAGCTTCACCGCCAGCTCGTCCATCGCGCTTTCCAGCGCGTACATGTAGGGCACCTCGGCCGGGGCGCGCATGAAGCCGGGCGTGCCGCGGTCGGCGTGGACCACATGGACCTTCGAGCGGATGTTCGGCGCGGCGTACATCCGCGTCGTCGTGTCGGTGCCGGCGACCATGTAGGAATCGGGCCGGGAGGTGACCTCCCACCCCTGGTGATCCAGCGCCACCAGACGGCCGTCCTCGCCGGCCGCGAGCTTCACCCGGTGCCGCGTCTCGGCGCGGTAGGTCGTGGTGGTGAAGCCCTGGGTCCGGCTGGTCGTCAGCTTCACCGGCCGGCCGATGCGCCGGGCGGCGATCGCCGCCAGGGCGGTGCGCGGCGTGACCGAGGCCTTCGACCCGAAGGCGCCGCCGACGAAGGGACTGACCACCAGGACGTTCCCCGGGTCGAGGCCGAGCTGCTGCGCCACGCCGTGCTTCAGGCCATAGACGATCTGGCTCGGCTCGTGGATCGTCAGCCGCACCCCGTCCCAGGCGCAGGTGGTGGTGAACAGCTCGATCGGGTTGTGATGCTCGATCGGCGTCTCGTATTCGGCCTCGATCGTCGCCGCGGCGTTCCCGGCGGCCGCATCCACGTCGCCGATCGCCGGATCCTCGTGCGACTCGCTGGCCTCGGCCGCGGCGACGGTATCGACGCCCGGCGCGTCGAAGCCCCAGCTCGGCGCCGGGTCGGCGCGATATCGCAGCCGCACCCGGTGCGCCGCGTCCCGCGCCGCCTCGAAGGTCTCGGCGGTGACCACGGCCACGATCTGGCCGTCATGCCAGATCCGGGCGCTGTCGAGCGGCCGGATCGTGGTCGAGGCATAGCCGCCGGTGCTGAAATGCTTCATCGGCGCGACCTGGCCGTGCGCATCGCGCCAGGTGAGGATGTCGAGCACGCCCGGCACGGCCTTCGCGTCCTCCAGCTCGATGCCGGCGATCTCGCCCTTGGCCACCGCGCTGGTGACCAGCACGGCATAGGCCGGGTTCTGCACCGGGGCGTCGGATGGATAGCGCGCCTCGCCAGTGACCTTGCGGCGGCCGTCGATGCGCGGCTCGGGGCGGCCCATGTTGGGGCCGGGCTCGGGGGCGGCTCGGACCATGTCACGCCTCCATCGTTGCGGCCTGAAGCAAGGCGCGCACCAGCGTGCGGCGCCCGAGATCGACCTTGAACGCGTTGTGCCGCTGCGGCCGGGCCGAGGCGAAGGCGGCCTCCGCCGCTGCCTCCGCGGCCGTTTCGTCGAGCGGCTTGCCCTTCAGCGCCGCCTCCGCGGCGCGGGTCCGCCACGGCACCGTCGCCACCCCGCCCAGCGCGATCCGGGCCTCGCGCACGATCCCGTCGGCGATGTCGAGCGCCACGGCGGCGGAGGCGAGCGCGAAGGCGAAGGATTCCCGGTCGCGGATCTTCAGGTAGAGGGACCTCCGGGTCCACGGGCCGCCGGGCACGTCGATCGCGGTGATGATCTCGCCGGGGCTGAGCCGGATCTCGCGATGTGGCTCGCCGTCCGGCAGGCGGTGCAGTTCGGAGATTGGCATGGTACGGGCGCCGTCCGGCCCGACGATGTCGAGCGTCGCGTCCAGCGTGATCAGCGCCTGCGCGAAATCGCCGGGATAGGTCGCGATGCAGGCGTCGCTGGTGCCCAGCACCGCATGCTGGCGGTTGACGCCCCGGATCGCGGCGCAGCCGGACCCGGGGATGCGCTTGTTGCATTCGGCCCAGCTGGTGTCGCGGAAATACGGGCAGCGGGTGCGCTGCAGCAGGTTGCCCCCCAGCGTCGCCATGTTGCGCAGCTGCTGGCTGGCGGCGAGGTCCAGCGACTGCGCCACCACCGGATAGTCCCGGCGGATATCCTCGTCCGCGGCGACATTCGCCATCCGGGCCATGGCGCCGAGATGGAGGCCCCGCGCCGTGCTCTCGATCCGGTCCTCGCCGATGCCGGTGATGTCGATCAGCCGTTCCGGCCGCATCACGTCGAGCTTCATCAGGTCCAGCAGCGTGGTGCCGCCGGCGATGAACTGCGCGGCTTGTCCGGCGGCGGCACGGACCGCCTCCTGCGCCGAGGCGGCACGATCATAGTCGAAGGGGCGCATCTCAGCCCTCCATCTGCGGCTTGGCCTGAAGGACGGCGGCGACGATGTTCGGATAGGCGGCGCAGCGGCACAGGTTGCCGCTCATGTATTCCCGGATCTCGGCCTCGCTGCCGGCATGCCCTTCCTCGACGCAGGCGACGGCCGACATGATCTGCCCCGGCGTGCAGTAGCCGCACTGGAAGGCGTCGTGATCGATGAAGGCCTGCTGCATCGGGTGCAGGGCCCCGTCGGACGCCAGCCCCTCGATGGTGGTGACCTCATGGCCCTCGGCCATCACGGCCAGGACGAAGCAGGACAGCACCCGCCTTCCGTCCAGAAGCAAGGTGCAGGCGCCGCATTGCCCGTGATCGCAGCCCTTCTTCGAGCCGGTGAGGCCGACATGCTCGCGCAGGGCGTCGAGCAGGGTGGTCCGGCCGTCGAGGGCAAGGCTGTGATCCTGGCCGTTGATCCTGAGGGTCACCGGCACCAGCCGGCCGTTGCCCCGCGAGGCTGTGCGTTCGGCCTTCTCGGCGAGCGCCGGGCCGGGACCGGCGAGCGGAAAGGCGGCGGTGGCAGCGGTGATGCCGAGGAAGGCGCGGCGCTTGACGTCGGGCAGGCTGACGGGCTGGCGGTCGGCTTGCATCGCCTGGCTCCAGATTGTGTCGGAGGACCGCGGCCGCCATGGCGGCGCGGCCTTATCGACGACAATGAGCCCGCGGCGGCCTCGGTTCCGAAGGCCCGCCCGCCGGTCAGGTCTCGACGGCCAGCCCGGCGAACGGGTCGCGCCAGGCGTCGATCCGGTTCAGCCGGTCGTGCCAGCGCATGATGTGGGCGTACTGCGTCACCGGGATGGCGCCCGCCTCGGCGAAGGGCAGGGCGGTCGCCACCCGGAAATCGGCATAGGTCGGGCGGTCGCCGACCAGCCAGGTGCGGCCGGCCAGGACCTCGTCCAGCACCGGGCCGCAGACCGCCAGGTCCTCGGCCGCGTTGTCCAGGGCGTTCTGGTTGGCCGGCCGGGACATGAATTGCGGCCGGATCAGGTTCTCGAAATAGAACACGTCCGCGGCCCGGGTGAAGTGGTGGGTGCCCCAGCTGATCCAGCGCAGCATCTCGACCATGTGCTCGTCGGTCGGCCAGAAATCACCCCCGGCCAGGGTCGACAGGCGGTAGGCGATCGCATCGGTCTCCCACAGCGGCGGCCGCCCGTCCTCGACCAGGATCGGCACCCGGGTGTTCGGGTTCAGCGGCCGGAACTCCTCGCGGCAACGCGGGTCCATCGGGCTGGCGCGGACGAACTCGACCGGCGAGCCGAGATATTTCGCCACCGCGACGGCGACGCGGGGGTTGAGGTTCGGGGAATAGTAGAGCTTCACGGGCTGCCTCCTGTCCGGCACGGGTCGCGGGTTGATCACCTCGCAGCCATGGTCGTGGCGGAGCGGGCGGAATCGACAGCACCAGATCGAAATATCGAGAGCCCGGCGATCACCCCTGGGACGCCGGCTCCACAGGGCCGCGCATGCGGCGATAGACGAACTCCGGCGGTGCCTCGCTGTGCGCGGCGGTCTCGGCCAGACCCAGCATGGCGTCGTGGAAGGGCGACAGCCCGCAGGCCGGGTCGGTGGCGTCGGCCTGGCCGGTCAGCGCCAGGGCCTGGCAGCGGCAGCCGCCCCAGTCGACCTCGCGCTGCGGGCAGCTCCGGCACGGCTCCGGCATCCAGGCGGTGCCGCGGAAGCGCTGGAAGGCGTCCGACGCCGCCCAGATCCGGGCCAACGGCTTGTCGCGGACCGATTCGAAGCCGAGGCCGGGGATGGTCTCGGCGGCGTGGCAGGGCAGAACCTTGCCGGATGGCGTGATGTTCAGGAAGCGCCGGCCCCAGCCGCCCATGCAGGCCTTCGGCCGCCGGGCGTAGTAGTCGGGCACGACATAATCGATCACCAGCATGCCGTGCAGCCGCTCCCGCGCCGCCTCGACCACGGCGCTGGCCTGGTCCAGCTGCTCCCGGCTCGGCATCAGCGCGTCGCGGTTGTGCAGGGCCCAGCCGTAATACTGGACATGGGCGACCTCGATCCGGGCGGCGCCGAGCTCGACGGCCAGGTCGATCATCTCGCCCAGCCGGTCGAGATTCTGCCGGTGCACCACGGCGTTCAGGGTCAGCGGCAGGCCTTCTTCCCGCACCCAGCCGGCGAAGGCCAGCTTCTTCGGCTGCGCCCCGGGATAATGGCCGATGCGCTCGGCCGACTGCGCATCGGTGTCCTGGATGCTCAGCTGGGCATGGTCCAGCCCGGCCTCGACCAGGCCGTGGAAGCGGTCGCGGTCGATGGCGACGCCGGAGGTGATCAGGTTGCTGTACAGCCCGGCCTCACGGGCGCCGCGGACCAGCTCCACGAGATCGCGGCGGACGGTCGGCTCGCCGCCGGAGAAATGCACCTGCAGGATGCCCAGCTCCGCCGCCTCGCGGATCACCCGCAGCCACTCCTCGGTCGACAGCTCGTCCCGCGCCCGGTCCATCTCCAGCGGGTTGGAGCAGTACGGGCATTGCAGCGGGCAGCGATGTGTCAGCTCCAGCAGGGCAGCCAGTGGCGGTTCGAGACGGGGAGCGATGTGGTTCATGGCGCCAGGATCCGCTTGGCGGTCAGGTCGTCGATCAGCTGCACCACGTCGCCCTCGACCTCGCCCGGATCGGCCTCGAAGCTGCGGGCCAGGTCGGCGACGATCTCGGCGACGGTGGCGGTGCCGTCGCAGCGCCGGACGATCTCATGCGCGGTCTCATCCAGCAGGATCACCCGCTCCGGCGCCAGCACCACCCAGCTCTGCCGCGCCTCGTCCCAGCGCAGCCGCGATCCGGGCGCGAGCCGCGGGCGGGAGGGCGCGGCTTCGGGGGCTGCGCTCACCGCCGTCCCTCGGGCACGAAGGCGCCTGGCGGGATGTTGCCGGGCTCGACATAGGCGTGGTGCAGCGCGTCCAGCTGGGCCCACAGCACGTCGCATTTGAAGATCAGGGCATTCATCACATCCTGCTGCTGGTCCGGCCGCCGGGCCTCGCGCTTGACGTAGTCGAGGGCGAAATCGGCGTCGCGCGGCGCCTGCGACAGGCGCTTGTCGAAATAGGCCAGGGCCTCGCGCGACACGAAGTCGTAGTTCGCCAGCATGCCGGCGACGCGGCTGCCGATGATGGTGGGTGCGAACAGCTCGGTCAGCGACGACGCGATGGCCTCCAGCAGCGTCCGATCGCGCACGAAGCGGACATAGGCGTCGACCGCGAAACGGGTGGCCGGCAGGATGCCGCGGCCGTCGATCACCTGGGCGCGGTCCAGCCCCAGCGCATCGGTCAGGTGCAGCCAGCGGGCGATGCCACCCTCGCCCTCCTGCTCGCCGTCATGGTCGACCACGCGCTGCCGCCAGGCGCGGCGCAGCGCCGGGTCCTCGGCACGTGACATCAGGGCCGAATCCTTCAGCGGGATCCGGCTCTGGTAGTAGTAGCGGTTCAGCGCCCAGGCCTGCACCTGGCCGCGATCCAGCCTGCCGCCGTGCAGCAGGGCGTGGAAGGGATGGCGGTCGTGATATCGCTCGCGTCCGATCGCGCGCAGCGCCGCTTCGAGCTGGTCGGGGGTCATGAGCTCGGTCATCGGCGCATCCTCACAGGGCGATCTCCATGCCGTCCTCCGCCACCTCCCAGCCGGCCTCGGCCAGGGCGTTGCGCTCGGGCGAGTCCTCGATGAGGACCGGGTTGGTGGTGTTCACATGGATCAGGATCCGGCGCCGGGCGTCGAGGTCGGCAAAGGCCGCGATCGTGCCGTCCGGGCCGTCGATGCTCATATGGCCCATCCGTCGGCCGGTCTTGGCGCCGACGCCGGTCGTGATCAACTCGTCGTCGCGCCACAGCGTGCCGTCGAAGAACACCAGCGGCGACCCCTGCAGCCGGGCCCGCAGCTGCGGCGTCATCGCGGCGCAGCCGGGGATGTAGTGGAACCGCGCGCCGTTGGCGGCGATCTCCAGCCCCAGCGTCTCGTCCGGCGCGCCGTTCAGGTCGTCTCCGGCCTGGCCTTCCAGATACAGCGGCACCTTGCCCGGGACCGGGAAGGCGGTGACGGTCAGGCCCAGCCCGCCGCCGGGGCCGGCGATCGGGAAAGGGCCGTTCGGCGCCACGGCGTGGCGCTCGACGGAACGTGGGCTCAGCGCGTCGAAGATCGGGTTGGCGGCCAGCGCGGCCAGCACCGGCGGCGCCGCCCACAGGGCGAAGGGTTGGGATTCGCGCATCGACAGCAGCCCGGCGACATGGTCGATCTCGCCGCTGGTCAGGATCACCGCCGCGATCGGGGAATGTCGCAACCCCTCCTGCGGCCACAGCGTCGGCGTGGCCTGCACCTGCTGCCGGAAATCGGGGGAGGCGTTCAGCAACAGCCATCGCTCGCCGTCCGCACTGACGGCGAGGGAGGCCTGGGTGCGCGGCTTGGCGCGCAGAACACCGGTCCGCACCCCCCGGCTGGTGGGCGCGTTGCAGTTCCATTGGGGAAAACCTCCGCCGGCGGCGGAACCGAGGACGACGATGCGCATGGTCTCAGCCCCGCTTTCGGCAGCCTCGCCGGACCCGCCGCATGGCGGAGGTTGGCCGTCTTACACGGTCGCGCAGGCGTAGGCGTTGATCTCGCAGCCCACGGAGATTTCGCGGATCTTCGGTGTCTTCCAGCGCTTCATGAGGCTCTCCAGTTAGGGGCAAGCTCTCTTGGGACGACGCCTCGACCCGGACCTTGGTTCCGGGCCGCGAGCATCATGAACATGATGCGCCTTCCACGCGTCAGGGGAATACTACTTTGGAGCCATTCCAGGTGTTTCTTGTCGCAGCAGCAGGTCAGGCCATCGCCGGCCTGGCGCTCATTGTCAGCAGGTCATAGCGTGCCACGGTCTCGTCTGCTTGGTTGAACACCTCGACGTCCCAGCGCACCTCGCCGTATTCCGGCATGCGGGCGGCGGTCTTGCGCTTGACCGTCAGCCGCACCCGGATCGAGTCCCCGGGTGACACCGGCTTCAGGAAACGCAGGTTGTCCAGGCCGTAATTGGCCAAGAGCGGCCCGGGCGCCGGGTCGACGAACAGGCCGGCGGCGAAGGACAGGATCAGATAGCCATGCGCCACCCGGCCGGGGAAGAACGGGTTCGCCTTGGCCGCTTCCTCGTCCATATGGGCGTAGAAGGCGTCGCCGGTGAACTCGGCGAAATGCTCGATGTCCTCCAGCGTGATGGTGCGCGCGACGGTCTCCACCGTCTCGCCGACCGTCAGCTCCTCGTAGTTGCGGCGGAACGGGTGGGTGGCCGGCACCCGCGCCGCGGCTCCCTTGATCCAGTTGCGGGTCAGGGCCGAGAGGCGGGCGGGCGACCCCTGCAGGGCGGTGCGCTGCAGGTAATGGTGCACGCCGCGGATGCCGCCCAGCTCCTCGCCGCCGCCGGCGCGGCCGGGGCCGCCGTGGACGAGGCCGGGCAGGGGCGAGCCGTGGCCGGTCGATTCGCCGGCGCAGTCGCGATCGACCACCAGGATGCGGCCGTGGAACGGCGCCAGGCCGAAGACCAGCGCGTCGGCCACCGCATCGTCATGGGTGAAGACCGAGGCCACCAGGCTGCCCTCGCCGCGGCGCACCAGCTCCACCGCCTGGTCGAGGCCGTCATAGGCGATCACCGTCGCCACCGGCCCGAAGGCCTCGACCGTGTGCACCTTGCGAGCCTTCGCCGGGTCGGCGCAGCGCAGCAGCACCGGGCTCATGAAGGCGCCGCCCATGCCGTCGACCTTCGGGCCGCCGGCCACGATCTCCGCCTCCTCCGCCAGCTCGGCGATGCGGGCGCGGACATCGTCGCGCTGGGCGATGCTGACCAGCGGGCCCATCCGCGTGCTCTCCTGCCGCGGGTCGCCGACCGCAACGCCGGACAGCTTCTGCGCCAGGGCGGCGATCACATCGCGCTCCAGCGCCCGCGGCACCAGGATGCGGCGGATGGCGGTGCATTTCTGCCCGGCCTTCGCCGTCATCTCGCGCACCACCTCCTTGACGAACAGGTCGAACTCCGGCGTGCCCGGCGCCGCGTCGGGGCCCAGCACCGCGGCGTTCAACGAATCCCGCTCGGCGACGAAGCGCACCGCGTTGCGCGAGATCGCCGGATGGTTGCGCAGCTTTTCCGAGGTCTCGATCGAGCCGGTGAAGGCCACCAGGTCCTGGCCGGTCAGATGGTCCAGCAGGTCGCCGGTGCTGCCGGCCACGAATTGCAGGCTGCCCGCGGGCAGGATGCCGGACTCGGTGATCAGCCTCACCAGCGCCTCGGCGACGTAGGCGGTGGCCGAGGCCGGCTTGGTGATCACCGGCACCCCGGCCAGGATCGCCGGGGCCAGCTTCTCCAGCAGGCCCCAGCACGGGAAGTTGAAGGCGTTGATGTGCACCGCGACGCCGGTCAGCGGCGTCAGGATATGGACCCCGATAAAGCTGCCGCCCTTGGACAGCCTCTCGACCCCGTCCTCCAGCAGGAAGCGCTCGCTCGGCAGCTCGCGCCGCCCGCGCGAGGCATAGGCGAACAGCGTGCCCAGGCCGCCGTCGATGTCGATCAGGTTGTCGCGCCGGGTTGCCCCGGTGTCGGCTGCGAGGGCGTAGAGCGGCTCCTTGCGCTCGGACAGATACAGCGCCAGCGCCTTCAGCATGTCGGCGCGCTGGTGGAAGGTCAGCCGGCGCAGTGCCGGGCCGCCGACCTCGCGGGCATGGCGGACCATCGCCGCGAAGTCCAGGCCGCGGCTCGACAGCCGGGCCACCACCCGCCCGTCGATGGCGCTGGCGATGTCGGCCAGCGTCTCGGTCGGGGCGATCCAGCGGTCCTCGGCGTAGCTCTGCAGGATGGCGGTCATGGCGTCCTCCCGATGGCCCGGCGGCGGTCGCGTTGGCGATTGACAAGCCCGGGCCCGGATCTAAGAATTAACCGACCGATCGTTCAATTCAAGAGGCCCTGCGCAACCGGCCCGCCCAGAGGAGGACGCCTATGGAGCCCACCATTCTGGTCGACCGCCGCGACGGCTGGAGCGTCCTGACGCTCAACCGCCCGGACCGGCTGAATTCCTTCACCGAGGAGATGCATCGCGCGCTGGCCGAGGCGCTGGCCGGGGTCGAGGCCGATGCCGGCTGCCGGGCGGTGCTGCTGACCGGGGCGGGGCGCGGCTTCTGCGCCGGGCAGGATCTCAACGACCGCGCCACCGGCGGCCAGGCGCCCGATCTCGGCGCCACGCTGGAGGGGCTGTACAACCCGCTGATCCGCCGCCTGCGCGCCCTGCCGAAGCCGGTGGTCTGTGCCGTCAACGGCGTCGCCGCCGGGGCCGGGGCCAACATCGCGCTGGCCTGCGACATCGTGCTGGCCGCGCGCTCGGCCAAGTTCATCCAGTCCTTCGCAAAGATCGGTCTGGTGCCGGATTCCGGCGGCACCTATGCGTTGCCGCGGCTGGTCGGCGCCGCCCGGGCCCGCGGCTTGGCGCTGCTGGCCGAGCCGCTGCCGGCGGAGAGGGCTGAGGAGTGGGGCCTGATCTGGAAGGCGGTGGACGATGGGGCATTGATGATGGAGGCCGAGGCGCTGACCGCCCATCTCGCCTCCCAGCCGACCCAGGGGCTGGCGCTGATCAAGCAGGCGCTGGACGCCTCCGCCGGCAACAGCCAGGACGCCCAGCTCGACCTCGAGCGCGACCTGCAGCGCCGGGCCGGGCGCACGCCGGACTACGCCGAAGGCGTGCGCGCCTTCATCGAGAAGCGGCCGGCCAGGTTCACGGGGCGGGCGGAATGAAGGCGACGACGGGGGCGGAAGCCAAGGCGGTCGCCAAGGCCGCGGCCGAGACGATGTGGCGCGACGACGGCGCCAGCCGGGCGCTGGGCATGGAGGTCCTGGAAATTGGGCCCGGCCGGGCAAAGCTGGCCATGACCATCCGGCCGGACATGACCAACGGCCACGGCACCGCCCATGGCGGCTTCATCTTCACCCTGGCGGATTCGGCCTTCGCCTTCGCCTGCAACTCGACCGGCGAGCGCACGGTGGCGGCGCATTGCAGCATCACCTTCCTGCGCCCCGCCGCCGCGGGCGACCGGCTGGTGGCGACGGCGCGGGAGGTGTCGCGCGCCGGCCGCTCCGGCCTCTACGATGTCAGCGTCGTGATGGGCGAGACGGTGGTCGCCGAGTTCCGCGGCCATTCCCGGACGGTCGGCGGCTCGTTCATCGACCGGCCGGCGGAGGATTAGATGGCGCCGATCGAAGGTCTGGACGCGGCCGAGCGGGCCTCGCGCGACGAGATCATGGCGCTGCAGCGCGACCGCTTGGCCTGGTCGCTGCGCCACGCCTATGACAACGTCCCGCATTACCGCCGGGCCTTCGATGCCGCCGGGGTGCACCCGTCCGACTTCCGCGACCTGCCGGACCTGGCGAAGTTCCCGTTCACGACCAAGCAGGACCTGCGCGACAACTACCCCTTCGGCCTGTTCGCCGTGCCGCGCGAGCGCATCGCCCGCATCCACGGCTCCTCCGGCACCACCGGCAAGCCGATCGTGGTCGGCTACACCCGGGCCGATCTCGACATGTGGGCGGCGGTGATGGCGCGGTCGATCCGCGCCGCCGGCGGCCGGCCGGGCATGATGGTGCATGTCGCCTATGGCTACGGCCTGTTCACCGGCGGCCTTGGCGCCCATAGCGGGGTCGAGCGGCTGGGCTGCACCGTGGTGCCGATGTCCGGCGGCATGACCGAGCGCCAGGTCCAACTGATCACCGATTTCCGGCCGGACATCATCATGGTGACACCGAGCTACGCGCTGGCGATCCTGGACGGCTTCCGGGCCCGGGGCCTCGACCCGCGCGACAGCTCGCTGCGCTTCGGCATCTTCGGGGCGGAGCCCTGGACCAATGCGATGCGGCAGGAGATCGAGCAGGCCTTCGCCCTCGATGCCACCGACATCTACGGCCTGTCGGAGGTGATCGGCCCCGGCGTTGCCCAGGAATGCGTCGAGACCAAGGACGGGCTGCATGTCTGGGAGGACCATTTCCTGCCGGAGGTGATCGACCCCGAGACGGGCGCGGTGCTGCCGGACGGCGAGTTGGGCGAGCTGGTCTTCACTTCCCTGACCAAGGAGGCGTTCCCGATCATCCGCTACCGCACCCGCGATCTGACCCGGCTGCTGCCCGGCTCGGCCCGGCCCGGCATGCGGCGGATGGAGAAGGTCACCGGCCGGTCCGACGACATGATCATCCTGCGCGGCGTCAATGTCTTCCCGACCCAGATCGAGGAGGCGCTGCTGGCCTGCGACTGGTGCGGCGGCCATTTTGTCATCGAGCTCAGCCGCCCCGGTCGGCTCGATGAAATGACGGTGCTGGCCGAAGCGCGGCCGGAGCATTGGGACGGGGCGGGCCTGGCCGTCGCGGCCGAGCGGCTGACGCTGCGGATCAAGGACACGATCGGGGTCTCGGCCCGGGTGGTGATCCAGCCGCCCGGCACGATCGAACGCTCCGCCGGCAAGGCCAAGCGGGTGATCGACAAGCGGCCGAAGGGGTAGGGGCGCCCTATTCGTCGCCGGGATGGAAATAGCCGTCGATGTCGCGATGGCCTTCCAGAATGTTCACCACCTCGAAAGTATCGCCGAGGTACCGGAAGAAGATGACGTAGCTCTTGAACGGGATGCTGCGGAGATCCGGCCGAAGCTCAGGACGGGCACGGCCCAGAGTGCCGCGAAGGGCGGCCAGCTTTTCGCATTTGTCGAGAAGCTGACCGGCGAAACCCTCCGCCAGTTCGATGTTGCTGCTGGTCTCTGCGACATAGGCGGCAATGTCGGCGATATCGTCGAGGGCGGCGCTGGTGTACCGCAGCGATCGCACCTATCCGCCTTGAGCCTTGCTGCGCGGCAAGGATGCGAGACGTGCTTTGACGGCTTGGGCGACGTCCTCGCTCGTGTGGCTGCCGCCCCGTTCAATCGAAGCGTTCAACGTGTCGCGAAGTGCCTGCAGCTTCGCCTCGCGCTCCTCGACCAAGCGCAGTCCTTCACGGACCACTTCGCTCGCAGAGCCGTAGCGGCCGCTTTTCACGACCTCCTCGACGAAGCTCTCCCACCGGCTGCCGACCGACACGTTCACAGCGCCTCTCTCCTCAAGGTCTGACAAGAGGATAACACAAAATGCGCAGAATCTGCTATCCGCTGTGCGTCACATCTGGTCGTAATCGACCACCACCCGGTCGGTCTTCGGATGCGACTGGCAGGTCAGGATGAAGCCGGCCTCGAGCTCCCACGGTTCGAGCGAGTAGTTCAGGTCCATCGCCGCCTCGCCCTCGACCAGCCGGGCCCGGCAGGTCGAGCACATGCCGCCCTTGCAGGCATAGGGCAGGTCCATGCCGGCGCGCAGGGCCGCGTCCAGGATGCTCTCGCCGTCCGCCACCGGCACCTCGCGGCGCTTGCCGTCGACGGTCAGCAGGGCGATGCGGCTCGGCGCGTCGGGGGCAGGCGCCACCGGCTTCGGCCGAGGCCGGCCGCCGAGGGCGGAGACGAACAGCTCGACATGCACCTTCTCCGGAGCGACGCCGAGTTGCGCCAGGACATTCGCGATCTCCCGGCTCATCGCCTCCGGGCCGCAGAGATAGACCTCGTCGACCGCCTCGGCCGGCACCACCAGCCGCAGCAGGCGCTGCACCTTGTCGCCGTCCAGCCGGCCGCTGAGGATCGGCAGGTCCTGCTCCTCCTGCGACAGCACATGGAACACCGACAGCCGGCCGAGGAAGCGGTCCTTCAGCTCCTCCAGCGCCTCGCGGAACAGGATCTCGCCGGTCGAGCGGTTGCCGTAGAACAGGAAGAAGCGGCTGTCCGGCTCACGCGCCAGCACGCCGCGCAGGATCGACAGCACCGGGGTGATGCCCGAGCCGGCGGCGAAGCCGACATGGATCCGCGGCCGATCGGACACGCAGGAAGCGCCGAAGCGGCCGGTCGGCGTCATCACCTCGATCGCGTCGCCCGGCTGCAGCGAGCGGTTGATCCAGTCGGAGAAGACGCCGCCCTCGACCCGCTTCACTGCGATCCGCAGCTCGCCATCGTCGGGGCCGGAGCAGATCGAGTAGGACCGGCGCAGATCCTCGCCGTCGATGGTGGCGCGGAGGGTCAGGTACTGGCCGGGACTGTAGCGGTAGTCGTCGGCGAGCTTGGCCGGCACGTTGAAGGCGATCGACACCGCGTCGGCCGTCTCGCGCCGCAGGTCGCGGATGGTCAGGCGGTGGAAGCGCGGCGTGGCGGCGGACATCAATGGCACTTGAAATAGTCGAAAGGCTCGCGGCAGTCGGTGCAGCGCCACAGCGCCTTGCAGGAGGTCGAGCCGAACTCCGACAGCCGCTCGGTGCGGGCCGAGCCGCAATGCGGGCAGGGCACGGTCTCGGCCCCGAACAGGGCGCGCCGGCCGGCGCCGTGCTGCGGCGGGGCGACGCCGTATTCGGCCAGCTTGCGGCGGCCTTCCGGCGACAGCCAGGCGGTGGTCCAGGCCGGCGACAGCACGGTGCGCACCTGCGCGCCGCCGATGCCCGCCCGCTCCAGCGCCAGCCCGATCTCCAGGGCAATGACGTTCATCGCCGGGCAGCCGGAATAGGTCGGAGTGATCGCCACCTCGACCTGCCCATCGTGCACCGTCACGTCGCGCAGCACGCCGAGATCGGCGATGGTCAGCACCGGCAGCTCCGGATCGACCACCGCGGCCGCGGCCTCCCAGGCGCGCCGGCGCAAGGCGTCGGCATTGGGGACGGGCCGCGTCACCATTTCGCCCCCGGATAGGTGCGCTGCAGGATCTGCAGCTCGCTCAGCAGATGGCCGAGATGCTCGCTGTGCCGGCCGTTGCGGCCGCCACGCTGGGACCAGCCGGCGGGCGGGGCGGCCAGGGTCGCCTCGGCCAGCACCGCGGCCACGGTCCCGGACCAGGTCTCGCGCAGGCTCTCGGGATCGACCGCCACGCCCTGCATGATCAACTCGCGCTCGCCCTCGTCCGGCACGAATGCCTCACCGGTATAGGGCCACAGCTCCTCCACCGCCGCCTGGGCCCGGGCATGGCTTTCTTCGGTGCCGTCGCCGAGACGGATCACCCATTCGGCGCTGTGGCGCAGATGGTAGGCGCTTTCCTTCTCCGACTTCGCGGCGATCGCCGCCAGGGTCGGGTCGGTCGAGGCGGTCATGGTCCGCCAATAGGGGTCGGCGAAGGCGGAGTAGAAGAACTGCCGCAGGATGGTGCGGGCGAAGTCGCCATTCGGCTGCTCGACCAGCAGCAGGTTGCGGTACTGCCGCACGTCGCGCAGATAGGCGTAGCGGTCCTCGTCGTTGCCGGCGGCCTCGACCTCGGCCGCATAGCCGTAAAGGGCGCGGGCCTGGCCGATCAGGTCGAGCCCGATATTGGCCAGCGCCATGTCCTCTTCCATCATCGGCGCGTGGCCGCACCATTCCGACAGGCGGTGGCCCAGGATCAGGGCGTCGTCGGCCCGCGCCAGGGCGTAGCGGACCAGCGGCGTCTCGGCGACGGTGATCATGGCCGCGGCCATCACATATGCCCGATCTCGTCGGGCACGTCGTAGAAGGTCGGGTGGCGGTAGATCTTGCTGGCCGCCGGCTCGAACATCATGCCCTTGTCGGCGGGGTCGGAGGCGGTGATGGCGTTGGACGGCACCACCCAGATCGACAGGCCCTCGCCGCGGCGGGTGTAGAGATCGCGTGCCGCCTGCAGCGCCATGGTCGGGTCGGCCGCGTGCAGCGACCCGACATGCTTGTGCGCCAGCCCGTTGCGGCTGCGGATGAAGACTTCCCACAGGGGAAAGGTCTGCGTGGTCATGGCGTCGTCTCCCTCACGCCGCCGCCCGGGCGCGGCGCTTCTCGGCATGGGCCAGCGCGGCCTCGCGCACCCAGGCGCCGTCGTCATGGGCCTTGCGGCAAGCCGCCATCCGGTCGCGGTTGCACGGGCCGTTGCCGGCGAGCACCTGCCTGAACTCGTCCCAGTCGATGGCGCCGTGCTGCCAATGCCCGGTCTCGGGGTTGAGCTTCAGCTCCGGGTCGGGCGGGAACAGGCCGATGAATCGGGCCTGCGGCACGGTGGCGTCGATGAACTTCTGGCGCAGCTCGTCGTTGGAGAAGCGCTTGATCTTCCACTTCATCGAGGTGTCGCTGTGCTGGCTGGCCGAATCCGGCGGGCCGAACATCATCAGGCAGGGCCACCACCAGCGGTTCAGCGCGTCCTGCGCCATCGCCTTCTGCTCGGGCGTGCCGCGGGCCAGCGTGACCATGATCTCGTAGCCCTGGCGCTGGTGGAAGGACTCCTCCTTGCATACCCGGATCATGGCGCGGGCATAGGGGCCGTAGGAGCAGCGGCACAGCGGGATCTGGTTCATGATCGCGGCGCCGTCGACCAGCCAGCCGATGGCGCCGATATCGGCCCAGGTCAGGGTCGGATAGTTGAAGATCGAGGAGTATTTCGCGCGGCCGGTCAGGAGCTGGTCCACCAGCTCCTCCCGCGCGGTGCCCAGCGTCTCGGCCGCGGCGTAGAGGTAGAGGCCGTGGCCGCACTCGTCCTGCACCTTGGCCAGCAGCGCCGCCTTGCGCCGCAGCGTCGGTGCCCGGGTGATCCAGTTGCCCTCCGGCAGCATGCCGACGATCTCGGAATGAGCGTGCTGGGAGATCTGGCGCGTCAGGGTCTTGCGGTAGGCCTCGGGCATCCAGTCGTTGGGCTCGATCCGCTCCTCAGCATCGATCCGCTCCTGGAAGCGGACGGCAAGGGCGGCGTCCTCGACAGGCTTGGCTTGATCGGTGGCGTTGAGGGCCTGCGTGTACATGGCGTCCGGCATCCTCCCTGACCTTGATCCAATCATATGTCACAGAAAATGAAGTAGTCAACGTTTTTGGTAACATATCGTAGGTTGGGTTCGCGGTGGCGAACCCAACATCGCGCCGCCGAGACAGTGTTGGGTTCGCTGTCGCGAACCCAACCTACGATGCTACCGGAACCGCGCCTTCAGCTCCGGCCCAGGTGGGGGCAGAGGGCCGGATTCGGCCTGGCCATGGGCGTCTAGCCAGCGCTCGGAGGCTGGCAGAAGCCGGTGGTAGAGATCGGCGCAGAGGGCGCGGGCGGCGGTGCCGGGCCAGTCCGGCGGCAGCAGGTCGACCGGCAGCACGGGGTCGCGCAGCACGATGCGGCGCCAGCCATGAATCAGCAGGATGCGGGCGATGAAGCTGTCGAGGTCCGACAGCGCGCCATCCGCAGCCAGCGCCGCCCGCAGCGGCTCGAAGGTCTCGAGGAAACGGCGATAGGCGACGGCCGTCTGGTCCAAGGGCCAGCTCTGCGCCGCAAGCCGGCGCCGGGTTTCGGCATCGGCCGAGGCGTCCAGGCGCAGCGCCTCCGTCGCTTCCGGCGGGACCGCCGTGCCGGCCGGTGCTACCCAGACGCCGGGCGCGGCGCTGCCGAAGCCGGCTGCCTGCAGCGCCTTCCGCGCGGCCTCCCGGTCGGCGCCGTTGCCGGGCAGCACCAGCACGAAGCCGCTGCCGGGCGGCGGCGGATGGGCGTTGTAGATGTGCTCGGTGGCGGTGCGGAACGTCTCGCGCCCGCGCTGGGCCAGGCGGTAGAAGCTGTTGCGGCCGACCCGGCTGCGCTCCAGCCAGCCGTCGGCGGCCAGCCGCGACATTGCCGTGCGCACCACGCCGTCGCCGATGTCGATGGCATGCAGGAAGGCGGACAGGGAGCCGAGCCACAGCGACCCGCCGCGCGGCACGATCGCGTCGCCATAGACGGTGATGATGATCGACCAGGTGCGCGACGGCTCGGCCTTCAGGCCCTTCAGAATCCGGCGCAGGGCGGTGCGGGGCATCAAGGTCAGGCGGTTTCCATCCGTCGGCGGGGCGTGGCCTTGTCTTGCACCGCCGCCACTGCATTCGCAGCGCCGGACAGCACCAGCTCGGTCGCCAGCCGGGCATAGTCGGCGCGGCTCAGCCCCTTGCCTTCGCGGAACCAGAGGTAGTGCCAGTTCAGCATGCCGAACAGCGACATGGTCAGCGGCATCAGCAGGGTGCGGTCGGCTGCCAGTTGCGGCACCGCCGCGGCCAGCGCCTCGGCGAAGATCCGCACCAGGGCTCGCTCCATCTCCTTCAGCTGCTCCTGCTGGTCCGGCGGCAGCAGCTTCAGGCTGGTGATCTGCACCTGGTGCTCGGCGTCGGCGTCGCGATAGGCGTCGAGCAGCGCGGCGACGATCGCGTGCAGCCGCTCCCGCGCGCTGGCCGGGGCGGCCGCCGCCGCCTCCACCGCCGCGACCAGCGTCGACAGATGGTCGGCCAGGATGTCGAACAGCACTGCGTCCTTGTCGCGGTAGTAGTGGTACAGCAGCGCCTTCGAGATGCCGCAGGCTTCGGCGATCTTGGTGATCGAGGCGCCGGTGAAGCCGTGCCGGGCGAACAGCTCCGCCGTCCGATGCAGGATCGCCCGGCGCTTCTCGTCGTAATCATGGGCGCGGGTGCGGGCCATGACCTCCGGTCCGTTCACGTGTTGTCGACGGAACCAGCCTCGGGGCATCGCGGCCGCAGATCAAGAATTCTCTGAACGCTCGATCAATGAATCGGCGCGCGGTTACCGCTCGGCCAAGGCCAGCTTGGCGCCGAGGGCGACGAAGGCGGCGGCGAAGCTGCGGCGCATCCAGGTCATCACCCGCGGGCGCGTGATCACATGGTCGCGCATCGCGGCGGCGAACAGGCCGTAGACGGCGAAGACCAGGAAGGTCATCAGCATGAACACGCCGCTCAGCTCCAGCATCCGGACCAGCGGGTGGGCCTCGGTGGTGCTGACGAACTGCGGCAGGAAGGCGACGAAGAAGATCGACAGCTTCGGGTTCAGGATGTTGATCAGGATCGCCGTCACCGTGACCTGCAGGGCCGACCGGCCGCCGACCTGCTTCTCCACCTTCAGCGCGCCGTGCTCCCGCAGGGTGTTGAAGGCCATCCACAGCAGATAGGCGACGCCGAGGTACTTGAAGATCTCGAAGGCCAGGGCGCTGGTGTGCAGCAGCGCCGCCAGCCCCAGGATCGCCGCCGCCAGATGCGGCACGATGCCGAGGGTGCAGCCGAAGGCGGCGATCACGCTGGCGCGCGACCCGCGGGTCAGCCCGGCCGCGATGGTGAAGAGCGCGCCGGTGCCGGGCGAGGCGACGATGATGAACGAGGTGATCAGGAACTCGATGCTCACGGCCGCGCTCCTCCCGTCAGGCTGCGGCCGCCACGATGCCCCGGGCCGGGCGGGCGGGCAAGAGCGGGCCTACACCGGGATCGCCACGCTGTTCTTGATCTCGCGCAGCGCGAAGTTCGAGCTGATGTGCTGCACCGCCGGGCTGGTGAACACCACCTCCTTCAGGAACTTCTCGTAATCCAGCGGGCTGCGGGTGACGATCCGCAGGATGTAGTCGGCCGAGCCGGTCATCGAATAGAACTCCAGCACCTCTGGCCGCTCCGCGATTCGCTGCTCGAAGGCCTCGATCTGCTCGGCGTCGTGCTTGGCCAGGGTGACATGGGCGAAGGCGGTCTCGCCATAGCCCAGCCGGGCCGGGTCGACCCGGGCGACGTAGTCCTTGATCACGCCGCGCTCCTCCAGCGCCTTCAGCCGCCGCCAGGTCGGCGAGGTCGACAGGCCGACCGCATCGGCCAGCTCCTGCACGCTCTGCCGGGCATTGCGCTGCAGCGCCGCCAGGATGGCGCGCTCAAACCGGTCCAGCTCCTCGGCGACGATGGGCATGAAACCTCCCTGATTCCCCAGGTTCGGGCAAATCATACCTCAGATCGGCCCGTCTGGCGCCGAGTTCGGCAAAACTTTTCCCCGATCTCGGCGCATCCTTTTCCTGGAGATGCGCGCTCGCGCGTCCGGTCGGAAACCCAGCAGAAGGACGACCCGGTGACCGCTCTCGCTTTCCAGCAGCCCCGCCTCCTGGCGAACGCGCCCGATCCCGGCTTCGACTGGCGCCGCGTCGCCCATCTGCTGCACCTCTCCCGCGCCCTCGACGTGCTGGAGGAGACGGTGCTGGCGCCGCAGAAGAAGCTGTTCTACCAGTTCTCCGCCCGCGGCCACGACCTGGCGCAGATCCTGCTGGGCACCCGGCTGACCGACCCGCGCGACGCGGTCTGCGGCTATTACCGTTCCCGGCCGATCCTGCTGACCCTCGGGGTCGACCCGGCGGACGCGCTCGGGTCGTCCATGGCGCGCGACCAGGGCTATTCCGCCGGCCGCGACATCGGCGTGGTGTTCAACTTCCCGAATCCTTCCGGCCCTTCGGCGCTGCCGATGTGCGGCGGGGTCGGCACCCAGTACACCCCGGCCGCCGGCTGGGCCCAGGCGCTGGAATACGGCCGCACCGTGCTGCACGACCCAGCCTGCGACCGCGCCATCGCGGTGGTGCTCGGCGGCGACGCCTCGGTCGCCACCAACGGCTTCTGGTCGGCGCTGACCATCGCCACCACCCAGCGCCTGCCGGTGCTGTTCATGATCGAGGACAACGGCTATGGCATCTCAGTGCCGTCGCGGTTCCAGACGCCGGGCGGCGACATTGCCGCCAATCTCGCCAGCTTCCGCGGCCTGCACATCCTGGCCGGCGACGGCACCGACCCGGCCGAGGCGGCGCGGCTGGCCGATGCCGCCGTCGCCCATGTCCGCGACCGCAAGGGCCCGTGCCTGCTGCGGCTCAGCGTGCCGCGGCTGGAGGGCCACAGCTTCCAGGACACCCAGGCCTACAAGCCGGCCGAGACCGTGGCGGCGGAATGGGCTCGTGACCCCCTGCCGAAGCTGAAGCAGTTCCTGGTCCCGGCCGTCATGGAGGCGGCGGAGTGGGACGCGCTGGCCGCCGAGGCCGAGGCGCAGGTCGAGGCGGCGCGGGGCAGGGCCGAGGCGCGGCCGGCCCCCGATGCCGCTTCGGTGACACGCCACGTCTTCTTCGAGGGCGAGCCGCAGACCATGGGCGGCCTGCGCGGCGAGGGCATCATCCCGGCCGAAGGCCACGACACGCCGCAGCCGGACGGGCCGCGCATCAACATGGTCACCGCCATCCGCCGCACCCTGGATCATGAGCTGTCGGTCAATCCGCGCATGGCGGTGCTGGGCGAGGACATCGGCCCGAAGGGCGGCGTCCATGCCGTGACTTTGGGGCTGCAGGAGAAGTTCGGCGCCGCCCGGGTGATGGACACCAGCCTGTCGGAAGAGGGCATCGTCGGCCGCGCCGTCGGCATGGCGCTGGCCGGCCTGTTGCCGGTGCCGGAGATCCAGTTCCGCAAATACGCCGACCCGGCGGTGGAGCAGATCAACGATTGCGGCACGATGCGCTGGCGCACCAACAACCGCTTCGCCGCGCCGATGGTGCTGCGCATGCCGGTCGGCTTCCTGAAATGCGGCGATCCCTGGCACAGCCAGACCAACGAGGTGCAGTTCGTGCACGCGCCGGGCTGGAAGGTGGCGGTGCCGTCCAACGCCGAGGACGCGGTCGGCCTGCTGCGGGCGGCGCTGCGCGGCGACGACCCGGTGATGTTCCTGGAGCACCGCGCCATGCTCGACGCTCCTTCGGCCCGCCGGCCCTATCCGGGCGACGACTACGTCCTGCCCTTCGGCCGCGCCCGGATCGCGATGGAGGGCCGGGATCTCACCATCGTCACCTGGGGCGCCATGGTCGAGCGGGCGGAGGAAGCGGCGCGGGCCAGCGGCCGGTCGGTCGAGGTGATCGACCTGCGCACGCTGATGCCATGGGACAGCGCGGCGGTGCTGGCCTCGGTCGCGCGCACCCGGCGCTGCCTGATCGTCCATGAGGATCTGCGCACCGGCGGTTTCGGGGCGGAGATCGCGGCGGTGGTGGCGGACCAGGCCTTCCTCGACCTCGACGCCCCGGTTGCGCGGCTGACCATGCCGGACATCCCCAGCCCGCACAGCCCGGTGCTGCTGGAGGCCGCGGTGCCGTCGGTTGACCGCATCCGGGACAAGATCCTCGCGCTGACCGGGTTCTGAACGTCAATGCTGGCTGTATTCCCCAACCTGTCATGCCCGGGCTTGACCCGGGCATCCAGACGCTGTCGACAGACTCTGGATTGCCGGGTCAAGCCCGGCAATGACAGGGAAGAGGGAGCGGCCATTCCTGCAGACATTGTCGGACAACGGGGCTGACATGGCCGACATCATCGAGGCGGCGGACGTGCTCGCGCCGGTCCAGCAGGAGGGCACCAAGGCGGCGGTGCGCGGCTGGCTCGCCGCGGTCGGCGACACGGTGCGCGAGGGCGACCCTCTGGTCGAGCTGGAGACCGACAAGGTCACGGTCGAGGTGCCGGCCCCGGCCTCCGGCACGCTGGTCGAGATCCTGGTCCAGACCGACCAGGACGCGGCGCCCGGGGCGGTGTTGGGGCGGATCGAGGTTGGCGCTGCCGGCGTCGACTCTTCCTTAGTCCCCCCTCCCCTTGCGGGAGGGGAGCAGGGGGAGGGGTCTT
>NZ_JBHYMS010000060.1:0-44579 GCF_042743185.1 Inquilinus sp. NPDC058860
CGAACGGGAGAAGCGGCCGAAGGCCATCCCGGCCTCCTGCGCCTCGGCCCTGGCCGCCTGCACCGCGGCCTCGCCGGCCTCGGGCCGGGCGGCCTTGGCCTGCGCTTCAATGGCGCGGGTCCCTTCGGCCTCGGCCAGCTGCATGGCGATCTCGGCCAAGCGCGTGAGCATCCGGACCTGCTGCAGCGCGAGGCCGCGGCAGTAGGCCTGGATGTCGAGATCGGAGTCCGCGCCTGTGTCCATAGAACGTATCATGAACGAGATGCGCGGGTTAAGGCAATAGACATTGCGTCAACCATCCGCCTGGGCCGATGCAGGGGGCGAACGCAGGCGCGGCGCCGATGAGGGTGCGATGCCTCCCGGGCGCCGTGCCGCTTTAGAACAGGAACTCGGACGCCGGGACCCCGCGCTGGTCGAACACGACCTCGCCGTTGAGCAGCACGTCATCGCCCGCATTGCCGATCAGGATGTCGCTCCCCGCGCCGCCGTCGAGGACATCGTCGCCATCCTCGCCACGGAGGACATCGTCGCCACCGCCGCCGAAGGCGATGTTGTCGCCGGATCCGGCGAACAGCACGTCGGCGCCCTCTCCCCCGACCAGCACGTCGTCGCCCGCGCCGCCGAGGATCGTATCGCTGCCGGCGCCGCCGTCGGCCAGGAGCCGGATCTCCGACGTCCCGAGGTCCGATGCATCGATGGAGTCGTTGCCGCCCAGCCCACGGATCTCGATCCGGTCACCCGCCGCATCCGTGCCGGTGATCCGGATCGTCGCGGCCAGGCCGAGCACCGTGATCACGCCGGCGTCTTCGACGATCCTGATGGTGTCGTCGCCGGCGGTGCCGTCGATGACGACCACGTCGCCGGCGCCGCCGGGGACCGCGAAATCGAACAGGCTGATGTCGACGGCCTGGACGCCGATCCCGCCGAGGTCATGGATCTCGAACCGGTCCGAGCCGCCGAAAGACAGCAGGCTGATCTGCTCGGCATCGTCGGCATCCACCCTGGCGCCGTCGACGTCGCGCGAAATCCCGACCCGCGCGCCGGAGGCCGACACCGAGAACACCTCGTTGGCGGCGCTGCCGGAGAGGCGGATCCCGTCGAAGCCGGCCCCGCCTTCGACGATGTCGCTGCCGTCGCCGGCCTCCCAGACGAACGTGTCGTCGCCGGCGCCGAGCAGCGCGACGTCGCTGCCTTGCCCGCCGTCGAGGAAATCGTTGCCGGCGCCGCCCACCAGCAGGTCATGGCCCCGGGTGCCGAAGACGGCATCGTTGCCGTCGCCGCCATCGAACGCGAAGGTGCCGGCACCGGCCGCGATCGAGCCCGCGTCGATGCGGTCGTTGCCGGCCCCGGTGTTGATCGCGACCCTGTCGGCGCCCTCGGCACGCTGCACGGCCACGAAGCTCGGCAGGCCGAGGACGAAGAGGCCGGAGGGCTGACCGAGCACGCTGACGATGTCGCCGAGGCCGGTGCCGTCGAGGGTGACGCTGTCGACCTTGCCGTCGCCGACGCCGCCGTTGTCGACGCCTTCGAGGTCGATCCTCACCTCCTGGACGCCCGTTCCGGTCATGTCGCCGACGACGATCGAGTCGGCGCCGCCCAGCGGCTGCAGGTCGATCCGCTCGACGCCGTTGATATCCATCGCGATGCCGCCGACATCGCGGGTCAGCACCGCTCGCGGGCCGTTGGCCGAGACGGCGATCGCCTCGTCGGCGCCCGAGGTGTTGAAAGCGAGCGTGTCGAAGCCCGCCTCACCCTCGATGCGGTCGGAGCCGTCCCCCGGCCCCCATAGGGCCGTGTCGTTTCCGTCGCCGAGAACGATCCGGTCGGCATCACGGCCCCCGATGACAAGGTCGTCGCCGGCGCCGCCGAAGAGCTGATCGTCGCCGCCTCCCCCTTTCAACGTGTCGTTGCCGTCCTGGCCGAACAGCAGATCGGCGCCGGAACCACCGGTCAGCGTATCGTTGCCCGAGCCGCCGAAGAGCTGTGCGGCCGGCAGCGGGCCGTTCGCCTCATCCAGTTCCAGGGTGTCGTTGCCGCCGAGCCCGAACAGCGAGATCAGCTTGGTGTTGAAGACCGTCGGAACGGCGCCCTTCACGCTGCCCGCGTGGAGGATCGCGTCATTGACGAGAATGAATCCGCGGGCGTCGCGGCCGACGATCACGGCGTCGTCGGGAGCATCGCCGACGACCGTGAGCGTGCCGGAGGCCGGATGGAACACCGGCGAGACGGTTGCCGGCACAGGTCCGGGCTCATCCGCGATCGGGATGATCGGCGGGGTGTCCCCGCCCGGCGCCGCCTGAAATCCCGCCGGCGCCTCCGCGACGGTCGTCGCGGAAAGCTCGTCAGACGACGTGATGCCGTCTCGGTTCGCTGTCCTGTCGATGAGCACCGGCCCCCTCCCTTTCCGAGTGGCTGTGACTAGCTGGTGCGGATGCGCCTCGGTTGACCCCGCAGGCTTCGTTCTGACAGGACGTTCCGTGATCCGGTGTGACCTGCGGAACTGTCGGGGGAATTTCTTCGATCCCCCGGAATCGTGATTGCAGGCGCAGCGAAGCGATCCGGTCCGGCCACGAGAGGGCTGGACTGGATCGCCATGACGCTTGGCGCCTCGCGATGACGGTGAGGACCGGCGGGGCTCGCCCGCCGCCGCCTCAGCGCGTCAGCGGCTTGTACTTGATGCGGTGCGGCTGGTCCGCCTCGGTGCCCAGGCGGCGATGGCGGTCCTTCTCGTAATCCTCGTAATTGCCCTCGAACCACACAACCTCGCTGTCGCCCTCGAAGGCCAGCATGTGGGTGGCCAGCCGGTCGAGGAAGAAGCGGTCGTGGCTGATCACGATGGCGCAGCCCGGGAAGGTCAGCAGCGATTCCTCCAGCGCCCGCAGCGTCTCGACGTCGAGGTCGTTGGTCGGCTCGTCGAGCAAGAGGACGTTGGCGCCCGACTTCAGCATCTTCGCCAGGTGGACGCGGTTGCGCTCGCCGCCCGACAGCTGGCCGACCTTCTTCTGCTGGTCGCCGCCCTTGAAGTTGAAGGCGCCGACATAGGCGCGGCTGGGCATCTTGCGCTTGCCGAGGTCGATCTCGTCGAGCCCGCCGGAGATCTCCTCCCACACCGTCTTGTTCGGCGAGAGGTCGTCGCGGCTCTGGTCGACATAGCCGAGCTTCACCGTCTCGCCGACCTTGAGCGCGCCGCCGTCCGGCGCCTCCTGCCCGGTGATCATCTTGAACAGGGTCGACTTGCCGGCGCCGTTCGGCCCGATCACGCCGACGATGCCGCCGCGCGGCAGCCGGAAGCTGAGATTGTCGATCAAGAGCCGGTCGCCGAAGCCCTTGGACAGGCCCTGGGCGTCGATCACGTTGTCGCCCAGCCGCTCCGGCGTCGGGATCAGGATCTGGGCCTGGCCCGGCGCCTGGTCGCGGCTCTGCGCCAGCAGCTCCTCATAGGCGTGGATGCGCGCCTTCTGCTTGGCCTGGCGGCCGCGGGCGCCCTGCCGGATCCACTCCAGCTCGCTGGCCAGCGTCTTCTGCCGGCCCGACTCCTCCTTGGCCTCCTGGGCCAGGCGCTTCTCCTTGGCCTCGAGATAGGCCGAGTAGTTGCCCTCGTAGGGGATGCCGCGGCCGCGGTCGAGCTCGAGGATCCAGCCGGTGACGTTGTCGAGGAAGTAGCGGTCGTGGGTGACCATGACCACAGTGCCCTTGTAGTCCTCGAGATGGTGCTCCAGCCAGGCCACGGATTCGGCGTCGAGATGGTTGGTCGGCTCGTCGAGCAGCAGCAGGTCCGGCTTGGCCAGGAGCAGCTTGGCCAGCGCCACGCGGCGCCGCTCGCCGCCGGACAGGTTGGTCACGGCGCTGTCGCCGGGCGGGCAGCGCAGCGCGTCCATGGCGATCTCGACGGTGCGGTCGAGGTCCCAGGCATCGGCGGCGTCGATCTTCTCCTGCAGCTCGGACTGCTCGGCGATCAGCGCGTCGAAATCGGCGTCGGGCTCGCCCATCGCCTCGCTGACGGCGTTGAAGCGGTCGACCAGCGCCTTGATCGGGGCCAGACCCTCCATCACGTTCTCGGCCACGGTCTTGGCCGGATCCAGCTCCGGCTCCTGCGACAGGTAGCCGACCGTCGCGCCCTGGGCGACCCAGGCCTCGCCGGTGAACTCCTTGTCCATGCCGGCCATGACCCGCATCAGGGTCGACTTGCCGGAGCCGTTCGGGCCCAGCACGCCGATCTTCACGCCCGGCAGGAAGGACAGCCAGATCTTCTCCAGCACGACCTTGCCGCCCGGATAGGCCTTGGTCATGTCCTTCATCACGAAGACGTACTGGTAGGAGGCCATCGGAAGCCGCTCCGCGTATACCGGTCTGGGGAGGCCCCGGTTCTAGCCCATGGGGACACCGAAGGCCAGGGCCGCTTCGGCCGCAGGCCGCGGGACGGCGGCGCCTGCTATGGTGGCGCATGACTCGCACCACCAGGACACAGGCCGCCGAGGCCGATGCGATCGTGGTCGGCGGCGGCCCGGCCGGGCTGCTGGCCGCGCTGCTGCTGGCCCGGGGCGGCGTCGACACCGTGCTGGTCGCGCCGCCGGCGCCGGAGGACCACCGCACCACCGGACTGCTGGCCGGGTCGGTCGCGATCCTGGAGCGGGCCGGGATCTGGCCGGCGCTGCGGCCGGCGGCGGCGCCGATGCGGGCGATCCGGCTGATCGACGACGGCGGCCGGCGGATCAGCGGGCCGGAGCTGGTGTTCCGCGCCGCCGAGATCGGCCTCGACGCCTTCGGTCACAACGTCGCCAACCGCGACCTGGTCGCCGCCCTGGCCGAGGCCGTCGCCGCCACGCCGCAGCTGCGCCGGGTGGCCGACATCGCGGCGGAGATCCGGATCGGCGCCGGCGGCGCGACGGTCCGGACCGGCGGCGGCGAGATGCTGCGCGGACGGCTGGTGGTCGGCGCCGACGGCCGCGCCTCCGCCGTCCGCGCCGCCGCCGGCATCGGGGTGCGGCGCTGGGGCTATGACCAGGCGGCGCTGGTGACCACGCTGCGCCACGCCCGCTTCCATGACGACATCTCGACCGAGATCCACACCGCGGCCGGCCCCTTCACCCTGGTGCCGCTGGGCGACCGGCGGTCGAGCCTGGTCTGGGTGACCCGGCCGGCCGAGGCCAAGGCGCTGGCGGCGCTCGACGACGCCGCCCTGGCCCGGGCGATCGGGCGGCGGGCCGAGCCGATCCTGGGCGCGGTGACGGTGGACGGTCCGCGCCAGCTCTTCCCGCTGTCCGGCCTGGCCGCGCGGCGCCTGGCGGTGCCGCGGGCGGCGCTGGTCGGCGAGGCCGCCCATGCGCTGCCGCCGATCGGGGCCCAGGGCCTCAATCTCGGCTTTCGCGACGCCGATGCCGTCGCCGAGGTCGCGGCAGCGGCCGTCCGCGCCGGCACCGATCCCGGCGCCGCCGCGGCGATGGCGCGCTACGAGGCGCGGCGGCGCGGCGACGTCGCCAGCCGCAGCGCCGGGGTCGACCTGCTGAACCGGTCGCTCTTGACCGACGCGACCCCTGCCCTCGCCTTGCGCGCTTTGGCGCTGCAGGCGGTGAAGCGGGTGGCGCCGCTGCGCCGCCTGCTGATGCGGGAGGGCATCGCCCCGGGTGGGATCTGACAGGCAGGACGGTGGCGGCCGGCGGCGGGCGCTGCTACCGTTCCATGACGGGCCGCCCGCGGTCCGCCGCGTTCCACAACCGACGACATCCGATGCCCGCCAAGAAGAACCCGCTCGGCCTCAATCCGCTGCAGCTCAAGACGCTGACCGTGCTGCAGCAGATGGCGCAGACGCCCCGCTTCGCCACGCAGCAGGAGGACGGCACGGTGCTGGTCTCCAGCTTCCCGCCGCCGCATGGCGACCACTACCATGTCGGCGACGCGGTGGTGATGGGCCGGGACATGACCGGGCTGCACAACATCGCGGTGTTCTCGGCGCTCGAGCGCAAGGGGCTGATCCGCTCCGGCTTCCCCGGCGCCGCCATCGTCACCGCCGACGGCCTGGCCTACGACACCGGGCTGGCGGACGCGATCCTGCGCCGCGCCGACCACTGACGGCCGGTCCCCGATGGCGCCCCGCTTCACCATCCTGACGCCCGACGCGCAATATGCCGACGACGCCGTGATCGAACGGCAGGTCGGCGGCGACGATGTCGAATTCGTGATCCGGCGCGAGCGCGACCGGAAGAAGATCCCGGACGAGGTCTATGCCCGCGCCGACGCGCTGCTGACCTGGCACGAGCTCAAGGTCGGCCAGTCGGTGATCGACAAGATGCCCCGCTGTCGCATCATCGTCCGCGCCGGGGTCGGCTTCGACCATATCGACCTGGCCGCGGCGGGCGCTGCCGGCATCCCGGTGGCGAACACGCCGGACTACGGCACCAGCGAGGTGGCCGACCATGCGGTCGGGCTGATGCTGGCGCTGCTGCGCGGCATCCCGGCCTATGACCGGGCGCTGCAGGCCGACCCGGCCGGCCACTACACGCTGGAGGCCGCGCGCCTGACCCGGCGGATCCGCGGCACCCGCCTGGGCATTGTCGGGCTGGGCCGGATCGGCACCGCCATGGCGATGCGGGCCAGGGCCTTCGGGCTGGAGATCCTGGCCTACGACCCCTACATCCCGCGCGGCCAGGAGATCGCGCTGGGCATCACCCGGGTCGAGATCCTGTCCGACCTGCTCGCCGCCAGCGACATCGTGTCGATCCACGCGCCGCTGACGCCGGAGACGCACCGGCTGTTCGGCGACGCCGCCTTCTCGGTGATGCGGCCGCATGCGGTGCTGATCAACACCGCCCGCGGTGCCATCGTCGACCTCGACGCGCTGCACGGCGCACTGCAGGCCGGACGGCTGGCCGGCGCCGCGCTGGACGTGCTGCCGGAGGAGCCGCCGCCGGAGCCGCTGCCGGCGCTGCTGGCGGCCTATCGCGAGCAGCCGGAATGGCTGCGCGGCCGGCTGATCCTGACCCCGCACGCCGCCTGGTCGAGCCCGGAGAGCCAGGCCGACGCCCGCCGCCTGTCGGCCGAGACCACGGTCGCCTATCTGCGCAGCGGCGCCCTGCGCAACTGCGTCAACGAGGCGTTCCTGGACCGCAAGAAGCTGCGCCGGTAACGGGGCGTGAGTCGCAGGTTGGGTTCGCCTCTGCGAACCCGACATCGTGCCGCCGGAGCCATGTTGGGTTCGTGTTCGCGAACCCAACCTACGCGCCGAGGGCAGACATGCGAAAAACCGGCCTCCCTCGCGGGGGCCGGCTCGCGGACCAGCATCGGCAGGCGCCCCGCAGGGCGCCGCGCGATCAGGACTTCTTCAGGCCGAACGCCTCGAAGCGCCTGTTGAACTTGGCGACCTGGCCGCCGCGGTCCACCAGCTTCTGCACGCCGGTCCAGGCCGGGTGCGACTTCGGGTCGATGTCGAGACGGAGGGTATCGCCCGCCTTGCCATAGGTGCTGCGAGTCTTGAACTCGGTCCCGTCGGTCATCACGACGGTGATCTCATGGTACTCAGGATGAATATCGGACTTCATGGCCGGGGCTCCGCACAAACGAGGGGGCCGTATAGCCAAACCGGCGGCGAAATGCAAGGTCGCCGCCGCGCATGGCTCATGTCGCCTCGTCGAGAACCGTCCCCAGCCGGGCGAGAAGCGCCTCGGCCTCGCCGGGGCCGTAGGGCTCGGCCGTGCCGGCGCCCCAGACCGGCCCCGGCCAGGCGGCATCGCCCGGCTGCCGCGCCAGGACATGGACGTGCAGCTGCGGCACGACGTTGCCGAGCGC
The DNA here is from genome assembly GCF_042743185.1 of Inquilinus sp. NPDC058860. Lineage (NCBI taxonomy): Bacteria > Pseudomonadati > Pseudomonadota > Alphaproteobacteria > Rhodospirillales > Rhodospirillaceae > Inquilinus > Inquilinus sp. NPDC058860. The sequence continues at coordinate 7,783 of NZ_JBHYMS010000060.1, forward strand.
GCCGATGTTGATCTTCATCGCCGGGAACACCGCAGCCAGGGCGCAGGCGGCCAGCATCGTCTCCTGGTGCAGCGCCGCCTGGTCCTCCGGCGCCAGGGCGTGCCACTCCACCGCCCGGGCCCGGCGCGGCACCAGGAGCAGCCAGGGGAAGCGGCGGTCGTTCATCAGCCGGACCTGCGACAGCGACCAGTCGCGCCACGGCAGGGTCGAAGCCGCGATCCGCGGATCGAGGATAAAGCCCGAGTCCTTCGCGGCGCTCATGACGGCAGCCCCCCCGATGGCAAACCGACCCGCCGGCGCAGCTCCGGGTCGCGGATGCTGAGCTCGCGCCCGACCAGGTCCTGCGCCTCGGGCCCGCACAGCCAGGCGATGACCCGGGCCGGATGCTCCGGCGGGGCGTGCGCCTCGCGCGGCATCTGGCTGACCGGGTTGATGCCGGAGGCGCGGATCTCGCCCTGCATCCCGGTGTCGACGGTGCCCGGGCGGAAGCCGAAGGCGCGGATGCCCTGCTCGCCGTATTCCAGGTGCAGCGACCGGGTCAGCATCGCCAGCCCGGCCTTGCCGGCGCAGTACGCGCTCCAGCCCTCATAGGCGTTCTCCGCGGCGCCGGAGCTGACGTTGATCACGATCCCGCCACCCCGCGCGACCATGCCCGGCAGCGCCGCGCGCAGCACGGCATAGGCGCCCAGCAGGTTGACCGTGACGTTGCGGGCCCAGTCGGCCGGGTCGCAGTCGAGAAGACGGCCGATCGGCCCGACCATGCCGGCGTTGTTGACCAGGATGGTGGGAGCGCCCAGCGCCTCGGCCACCTGCCCAACCAGCGTGCCGGCCCAGGCGACGTCGCCGATGTCGCCGGCGATGGCGACGGCCCGGCCGCCGGCGTCGCGCAGCTCGCGGGCGAGGCCGTCGATCTCCCCGGCCGAGCGGGCGGTCAGCGCCACCGCCGCGCCCCGGGCGGCCAGCGCCCGCGCCGCCGCGGCGCCGATGCCGCGGCTGGCCCCGGTGACCAGGGCCACCTCTCCGTCCAGGCGGGGCCCGTCCAGGCGGAACGCGTCAGCTTCGGTCATGGTCGTGCATCCCCTTCTTCGTCTCGCACAGTCTATCCCGGGCGTTCAGCCCCGCCACGCCCGGCCTTCGAGGATCCGGAACGACAGCACCCGCCGCACCCGCTCCTCGACCGTGGTGTCGCCCTCGATGCGCAGCACCGGGCATGGCAGCCGCGCCAGCCAGGCATTGTGCGCCTCGAGGTTGCGGCCGACCCGGGTGCCGACGTCGTAGGCCTCGGCCCAGTCGAGGAAGGCGTGGTAGGTCACGTGCATCGCCCCGCCGGGAGCCAGCGCCTCGGCGCCGTAGCGCTCGACCTCGCGGGCCTGCAGCCGTTCCAGCCGCAGCTCCGGCGGGATGTGGAGGAAGACGGCCAGGTCGAATCGCGGGATCAGCGGGTCGCCCCAGCCGATCAGCGAACCGGTCAGCACCCAGCGATCGGCCCGGCCGAGCGCCGCCTCCAGCAGGGCCAGCCGGTCGGGAACCGGCCGCTTCTCCCGGAACGGCGGATCCGTCGGCAGCCAGTAGAAATCGTCGGTGTCCAGGTGCAGCGCACCGGTCTCGACCGCCAGCACCCGGCCCAGCGTCGTGGTGCCGGAGCCGGACGCGCCGGTGATGTGGATACGCCTGGGCGCCATGGCCATTCCTGTCGCCGAGTCTTCGCCTTGCACATAGCGCAGCGGCATGGTGTTGTCGCCCCGCCTTTCCATGCCTTTCCTGCCGATCTTTCTCACTCTGGGCCTGCCATGCTGGTGATCTTCGACTGCGACGGCGTGCTGATCGATTCGGAGGTGATCTTCTGCGCCGTCGATTCCGAGGCGCTGGCCCGGCTGGGCCACACGGTGGCGCCCGGCGAGATCGCCCGGCGATTCTGCGGCACGCCGCACCATGTCGCCTGGAGCACGCTGGCGGCGGAGCTGGGCTTCACCGTCGAGGAGCGGATCATCGAGGAGATCCGGGCGGAGAGCGCCCGACGCTTCATCACCGAGCTGCACGCCATCCCCGGCGCCGCCGAGGCGATCGCGGCCGCCGGCGGCCTGGGCCACCCGGCCTGCGTCGCCTCCTCCACCGGCCTGCCGAACCTGCGCCGCAACCTGGAGACGGCCGGGCTGCTGCCGCTGGTCGACCCGCATGTGTTCTCGGCCAGCCAGGTGAAGCGCGGCAAGCCGGCGCCGGACGTCTTCCTCTACGCCGCCTCGCAGATGGGCGCCGACCCGGCGGACTGCCTGGTGATCGAGGATTCGATCCCCGGCGTCACCGCCGCCCGCCGGGCCGGGATGAAGGTGGTCGGCTTCACCGGCGGCGGCCATGCCGATGCCGAGCTGGGGCAGCGCCTCCGGGCCGCCGGCGCCGGCCGCAGCTTCGCGACGATGGCGGAGATCGCGGCCTGGCTGGCGGCCGGGACGCCGCCGCCGACCTACAACCTGGGCGAGGTGCTCAGGCCAGCGCCCGGAGCTGGCGCACCAGGTCCGCGACGCCCGGCGCCGCGGCGGTGACCGGGCCGCTCTGCGCCCCGCTCTCGATGAAATCGTCGGTGACGCCGCCGGCCTCGCGCACCAGCACCAGCCCGGCCAGCACGTCCCAGGCGTTGGTGTGGGCCGCGGCGTAGCCGTCGACCCGGCCGTCGGCGACATAGGCCAGGAGCAGCGCCGAGGAGCCGAGCCGCCGGTACTCCGCGCCGTGCGACAGGATGTGATCGATCTGCCGGACATGCTCCGGCACCTTGCGGCCCGGCGAATAGCCGACGCCGATCATCGCCGTCTCCGGCCGGGCGGCGGCGTTGACCGCGATCGGCGCGCCGTTGCGGGTGGCGCCCTGCCCCGCCGCGGCGCTGTACAGCTCGTCCCGCACCGGGTCGTAGATCACGCCGAGCGCCGGCCTGCCGTCGACGGTGGCGCCGATCGAGACGCACCAGACCGGCCGGTCGCGCAGGAAGTTCGCGGTGCCGTCGATCGGGTCGAGCCCCCACACCACGCGGGCGCCCTGCCGGTCCAGCCCGAACTCCTCGCCCAGCACGGCGTGGTCGGGGAAGGTCTCGTTCAGCCGGCCGCGGATCAGGGTCTCGACCGCCTTGTCGACCGCGGTGACGAAATCCTGCGGCCCCTTGGCCTCGATCGCAAGGTCGCGGTGCTCGGCCAGATGGGCCAGGGCCAGCCGGCCGCCGGCCCGGGCCAGCGCCTCGGCCACGATCCGCATCAGGGCGAGAGTCTGAGGGTCGCTCACCGGCAACTCCTGTTTCTTCGGAAGCGCGCGATCATCCGGGACCCGCCCCCTCCTCGACAACCGTGTAGTGGTGGACCCTGCCATCGAACCGGATCAGCGCGGCGACCGCGGCCGGCTCGACCACCGCCTGCTCCGGATCCTCGCCGGCGAAGGCGCGGATGGCGTCCATCGACTCCCAGCGGGTCAGCACCATGAACTCGATCTCGTCCGCCCGGTCCCGGCGCAGCAGCGAGGCGCCCCGGAATCCGGCGATGCCGCGCAGCGCCGGCAGCACCGCGCCGCGGAAATGCTCGGGATAGGCCGACGGGTTGGATCGGGCGGCATAGCCGCGCCAGACGCGGACGATCATCTCCAGCCTCCTTCCATGGCTGTCCGGTTGAATTTCCGGATTGTGCATCAAGAGGTGGGGCTAAATTTTATTGTCATTGCCGGGCTTGACCCGGCAATCCAGAAAGATGTCGACGCTCTCTGGATGCCCCGGTCAAGCCCGGGCATGACAGCTTAAAATTGATCGGCTTGCTCTTGAGGCACTACCTTGGAAATAGAGAACGTGGCCTCTCCGCCCCGTCCAAGCCGCTCGGGAATGACATGTCACATGGCCGGAACAAGTATCAATCCCGGGAGAACCGCGCCCGCGTCCGCCAGATCCTGCTGCAGGATTGGGATCCGATCGGCGTCCGAGACATCGCCGAGGCGAGCGATGAGTACGACAGATACGCCGACAGAGCCTATGTCATGCTCATGGATGAGAGAGCGACAGCCGAGAGCATTGCCTCGTATCTCTATGGAATTGCTGTCGAATATATGGGACTGGGACACAGCACCCAGGGTAAGGAAGACGCCAGAAGCGTAGCCGAGACCCTGGTCGCGCTGCGGCCCGAATTCGAGACGCACTGACAGTCTTTCAGCCCTCCAGCTCGAACAGCTCCGGCCGCCGCTGCGCGATCGGCCCGAGCGACGACAGGATCTCGCGCAGGTGCCGGCGCATCGCCGCCTCGGCGGCGTCGGGGTCGTGCGCCCGCAGACCGGCGACGATCTCCTCATGCTGCGAAATCAGCATCTCCAGCGGCGAGACGTCGGGCAGGCTGAGATAGCGCACCCGGTCCATCTGCGCCTTCATGTTCTCGATCGTGCTCCAGGCCGGCAGGCAGTCGATCGCCTCGATGATCAGGCGGTGGAAACCCTCGTCCAGCGCCAGGAAGCCGGCATGGTCGTGCCGCCGGGCCGCGTCGCGCTGGGCCTCCAGGCTGCGGTCGAGCCGCTGCAGGGCACGGTCGTCGATGCTCTCGGCGGCGAGGCGCACCACCGCCGCCTCCACCGCCTCGCGGATGAAGCGGCCCTGCTCGACCTGGCGGCGCGAGATCTTGCGCACCCGGGTGCCGCGCTGCGGCAGCACCTGCAGCAGCCCGGCCTCGACCAGCTTGATGAAGGCCTCGCGCACCGGCTGGCGCGACACGCCGAACATCTCCGACCCGTCCTTCTCGGACAGCGCGGTGCCGGGCGGCAGCAGGCCGGTGATGATCGCCTGGCGCAGCCCTTCATAGACCTGCCGGCCGATCGGCCCCTCGCCGCTCAGCGGGATGCTTTGCGGCAGGGTCTCGGCCTCCTGCGCCCTTCGTCGTCCGGCCATCGTTCCTCCCGTTCCGGTTCGTTGTCCCCCAGCATACAGGGGATCGCCGGGCTCGCCAGCGCATGGCCGCCTATCTTCGCCATACTTGTATGGTGATTCAAGTTGCGCTATGGATCGCGTCGCGTCCCGCCGCGCAAAAGCGGCGACGGACAAGCCAGCCGGGAGAGAACGCGCCATGAAGATCGTCCGCGCCGATGTCATCGTCACCTGCCCCGGGCGCAACTTCGTCACGCTGAAGCTGGTCACCGACGAAGGCGTCCACGGCATCGGCGACGCCACGCTGAACGGGCGCGAGCTGGCGGTGGCCAGCTATCTCCGCGACCATGTCTGCCCGCTGCTGGTGGGGCGCGACGCGCACCGCATCGAGGACATCTGGCAGTATCTGTACAAGGGCGCCTATTGGCGCCGCGGCCCGGTGACGATGAGCGCGATCGCCGCGGTCGACATGGCGCTGTGGGACATCAAGGCCAAGGTCGCCGGGCTGCCGCTGTACCAGCTGCTGGGCGGCGCCTCGCGCGAGGGCGTGATGGTCTACAGCCACGCCACCGGCCGCGACATCCCGGAGGCGCTGGACCGCTTCGCCGCCTATCAGGAGAAGGGCTACAAGGCGATCCGCGTGCAGTGCGGCGTGCCCGGCATGGCCTCGGTCTACGGCGTCAGCAAGGGCGGCGACGCCTATGAGCCGGCGACCAAGGGCTGGCCCGAGGAGCAGCCCTGGTCGACCGAGAAGTACCTGAACTTCGTGCCCGAGCTGTTCGAGGCGGTGCGCGCGACCTTCGGCTTCGACACCCATCTGCTGCACGACATCCACCACCGGCTGACGCCGATCGAGGCGGCACGGCTGGGCAAGGCGGTGGAGCCCTACGCCCTGTTCTGGCTGGAGGACCCGACCCCGGCCGAGAACCAGGAGGGCTTCCGGCTGATCCGGCAGCACACCACCACCCCGATCGCGGTCGGCGAGGTGCTGAACAGCATCTGGGACTGCAAGCTGCTGATCGAGGAGCAGCTGATCGACTACATCCGCACGACGCTGACCCATGCCGGCGGCATCACCCATCTGCGCCGGATCGCCGATTTCGCCGCCCTGCACCATGTCCGCACCGGCTGCCACGGCCCGTCCGACCTGTCGCCGGTGTGCATGGGCGCGGCCCTGCATTTCGACCTGTGGGTGCCGAATTTCGGCGTCCAGGAGTACATGGGCTATCCGGAGCCGGCGCTGGAGGTCTTCCCCCACGCCTGGTCCTTCAAGGACGGGTACATGCATCCCGGCGAGGCGCCCGGCCACGGCGTCGACATCGACGAAAAGCTGGCCGCCCGCTTTCCCTATGAGCCGGCCTATCTGCCGGTGGCGCGGCTCGAGGACGGCACGCTGACCAGCTGGTAACGCCGCAACCGCGATCGAAGAGGCCGAGGACGGCCCGGACGGGAGGAGAGGATGGAAGGGCAGCAGAACACCACGTCGCCGGCGATGATGCGGCGGATCGCGATCGCGTCCTGCATCGGCACCACGGTCGAGTGGTACGACTTCTTCATCTACGCCACCGCCTCGGCGCTGGTGTTCAACAAGCTGTTCTTCCCCACCGACGACCCGCTGGTGGGGTCGCTGGTGGCGCTCGGCACCTATGCCGCCGGCTTCTTCGCCCGGCCGCTGGGCGGCCTCTTGTTCGGCGCCATCGGCGACCGCTACGGCCGCAAGCAGGCGCTGGTCATCACCCTCCTGATCGTCGGCATCGCCACCTTCGTCATCGGGCTGATGCCGACCTACAACGAGATCGGCATCTGGGCGCCGCTGGCCCTGCTGTTCATCCGGCTGCTGCACGGCTTCGGCATCGGCGGCGAGCAGGGCAACGCCATCCTGATCATGTGCGAGCACGCGCCGTCGCCGCGTCGCGGCTTCTTCGGGTCCTGGGTGCAGATCGGCGCCCCGGCCGGCTTCGTGCTGCCGCTCGGCATCTTCGCGCTCTTGACCTCGACCCTGTCGGAGGAGGCGTTCCTGAGCTGGGGCTGGCGCATCCCCTTCCTGCTCAGCATCCTCCTGGTCGGCATCGGCCTCTACATCCGCCTGCAGCTGACCGAATCGCCGCTGTTCCTGGAGATGCGGAAGCGCCGGGCGGAGGATGCGCACCCGCTGGTCGAGGTGCTGCGCAGCCACCGCCGGTCGCTGGTCTTAGGCTGCGGCAGCAAGCTGGCCGAGAGCATCGCCTTCACCAGCTTCGCCGTGCTGATCGCCGCCTACGCCACCAGCCGCGGCATCGACCGGCCGACCATGACCACGGCGATGCTGATCGCCATCCTGCTGGAGCTGGTGACCCTGCCGCTGTTCGGCGCGCTGTCGGACCGGATCGGCCGCAAGCCGGTCTACCTGTTCGGCGCCGCCTGCGTGCTGGCCGCGACCTTTCCGGTCTTCGGCCTGGTCTATGCCCGGATGGACGGGCTGGTCTGGCTCGGCCTGGCCATGGCGCTCGCCATCGGCCACAGCGCCATGTACGGGCCGCAGGCCGCCTTCTATTCCGAGCTGTTCCCGACCAAGGTGCGGGCCAGCGGCGTGTCCTTCGTGCAGCAGATCGGCGCCCTGATCGGGTCGGCCGGCACGCTGGCGGCGGGCTGGCTGCTGGAGATCGGCGACGGCACGCCGTGGTATCTGTGCGCCTATATCGCGCTGGGCTGCGTCGTCACCCTGCTCTGCGCCCGGGCGCTGCCCGAGACGGCGCCGCGCCTGTCGCGTACCGAGGACCTGATCGGCGGCCCTGCCGCCGCCCATCCCTAGGAGAAGCCCATGTTCGCCGCCGTGCTGCACCAGGCCAAGGATCTGCGGATCGAGGACCGCGAGCCGCCGAATCTCGCCCCCGGCGAGGTCAAGGTGCGGTTCCGCGCCGGCGGCATCTGCGGCTCCGACCTGGCCTACTATTCCAAGGGCAAGACCGGCGACTTCCACCTGCGCGAGCCGCTGATCCTGGGCCATGAGATGGCCGGCGAGGTCGCCGAGGTGGCGCCCGATGTCGAGGGCCTGCCGGTCGGCCAGCCGGTCGCGGTCAATCCCAGCCGGGCCTGCGGCCGCTGCGACTACTGCATGGCGGGGCTGGAGAACCAGTGCCTGAACATGCGGTTCCTGGGCAGCGCCTCGATCTTCCCGCACATGCAGGGCGCCTTCCGCGAATACCTTGTCGTGCCGGCGCGGCAATGCGTGCCGGTGCCGGAGCATGTCAGCTTCGCCGAGGCCTCGATGGCCGAGCCGCTGGCGGTGTCGCTGCACGCCGTGCGCCGCGCCGGGCCGCTGCTGGGCGAGGAGGTGCTGATCGTCGGCTGCGGCCCGATCGGCGCCCTGGTGCTGCTGGTGGCGCGCCAGGCCGGCGCCCGCCGCATCACCGTGGTCGACCTGGCCGAGAAGGCGCGCGAGACGGCACTGGGCCTGGGCGCCGACGAGGCGGTCGACGGCCGGGACGAGGACCGGATCGCGGCCTGGAGCCGCAACCGCGGCCGCTTCGGCGTGGCGATCGAGGCCTCGGGCGCCCCGGCCGGGCTGGACACCGCCCTGCGCGCCGCCCGCGCCCGCGGCCGGGTGGTCCAGCTCGGCAACCTGCCCAGCGGCCAGTCGCCGGTCTCGGCCAACCTCGTGATGTCGAAGGAGCTGGAGTATCGCGGCTCCTTCCGCTTCGCCGAGGAATACGCCCTGGCGGTCGAGATGATCGCCGGCCGGCGGATCGACCTGACGCCGCTGATGACCCACCGTTTCCCGGTCCGCGACGCCGACCAGGCCTTCCAGGTCGCCCTTGACCGCAACCAGTCGATGAAGGTCCACCTGCTCGATCTGTAGGTTGGGTTCGCTGACGGCGAACCCAACGTCCCGACGCCGGCCTCCGATCCTGTTGGGTTCGCTGTCGCGAACCCAACCTACGAAGGAGGCCTCCGCACCGCCCCCGCAAGCGGAAGGAAACCCATGTTCAGAAGCGTTCGCTGGCTGATCGTCGGCCTGCTGTTCATCGCCGGCATGATCAACTATCTCGACCGCTCGGCGCTGTCGATCGCGGCGCCGCTGATCCAGCAGGATCTCGGCCTGGACCACGCCCAGATGGGCGTGATCTTCAGCAGCTTCTTCGCCGGCTATGCCGTGTTCAACTTCATCGGCGGCTGGCTGTCGGACCGGATCGGGCCGAAGGCCGTGTTCAGCGGCGCCATGGGGCTGTGGTCGCTGTTCTGCGGCCTGACCGCGGCCGCCACCGGCTTCGTCTCGATGATCGTGCTGCGCGTGCTGTTCGGCGTCGGCGAAGGCCCCTTGAGCTCGACCATGAGCAAGACGGTCAGCAACTGGTTCCCGCGGCGCGAGGCGGCGACAGCGATCGGCATCGTCAATTCCGGCACGCCCCTGGGCGGCGCCGTGGCCGGCCCGATCGTCGGCTACCTGGCGCTGGCCTTCGGCTGGCGGCTGGCCTTCGTCATCATCATGCTGCTCGGCTTCGTCTGGCTGGTGTTCTGGCTGCGGATGTCGACCGACCGGCCCGACCAGCATCCGCGGATCAGCGACGCCGAGCGCCGGCTGATCGCGGAGGGCCAGGCGAACATCGACACCGCGGCCCGGCTGCCGGCCCAGGGCCTGGGCTACTATCTGCGGCAGCCGATCGTGCTGGCCACCGCCTTCGCCTTCTTCACCTACAACTACGTGCTGTTCTTCTTCCTGACCTGGTTCCCGAGCTACCTGACCGAGGTGCACAAGCTCAGCATCAAGGACATGAGCCTGGCCACGGTGATCCCCTGGGTGCTGGGCTTCCTGGGCCTGGCGCTGGGCGGCTTCGTGTCCGACCGCATCTTCCGGCTGACCGGCCGGGCGCTGCTGTCGCGCAAGCTGGTGCTGATCGGCGGGCTCGGCGTCGCGGCCGTGGGCGTCGCCCTGGCCGGCGACGTCGCCGATGTCAGCAGCGCGGTGGCGCTGATGTCGGTGTCGATCTTCGGCCTGTACCTCACCGGATCGATCTACTGGGCAGTGATCCAGGACGCGGTGCGCGGCGAGAATGTCGGCGGCGTCGGCGGCTTCATCCACTTCCTGGCCAACCTCGCCGGCATCATCGGGCCGGCGGTGACCGGCTTCATCATCCAGGCGACCGGCGGCGTCTACACCAGCGCCTTCGTGCTGGCCGGCGGCCTGGCCGTGCTCGGCGCCGTGGCGTCGCTGGTCTTCATCCGCGAGCCGCGCGGCCGCACCGGCGGGATCGCGGTGGAGGGGGCCGAGTAGGCTTCCGCCATCCTTCGACGGAGGCCGAAGCGTCTTCGGCCTGCAGACGGGATCGAACGGCTATGATGGCGGCCACTCCAGTCGAGGCCGATCATGCAGCCGCCGTGCGATCCCGTCGCCGCCGTGACCCATCCCGATCCGTATCCTTACTACGCGACGCTGCTGCAGCGGCCGTTCGACCGGGATGAGCCGCTCGGCCTCTGGGTCGCGGCCAGCGCCGAGGCCGCCACGGCGGTGCTGGCCAGCCCGGCCTGCCGGGTCCGCCCGCCGGCCGAGCCGGTGCCGCCGCCGCTGCTGGGCGGCGCCGTCGGCGAGCTGTTCGGCCGGTGGGTGCGGATGACCGACGGCGACGCCCAGGCCCGGGCCAAGCGGGCGGTGGCGGCGGCGCTGGACATTCCTGCGGAGACCGTCATGGCCGAGGCGCGGCGCTGGTCGGTCGCCCTGGCCCCCGATCGCGCCGGGCTCGACGCCTTCCTCTTTGCCCTGCCGATGCATGTCGTCGGCGCGCTGCTGGGCTTCGCCCCGGACCGCCTGTCAGAGGTTGCCGGCCGGATGCGCGATGTGGTCGCCGCCATCACCCCCGGCGCCACGGCCGAGGCCATCGGGCGCGGCCACGAGGCAACGGCCGGAATGGTCGACATGACCGAGGCGCTGCTGAGATCTTCCACGGGAGGCTTGGCCCAGCGCCTGCGCGACGCGGCGGAGCGCGAGGGCGGCGTCGATCCCGCCGCGGTCACCGCCAACGCGGTCGGCTTCCTGTTCCAGGCCCATGATGCCGGGGCGGGGCTGCTCGGCAACACCGTCGTCGCCCTCGGCACCCGGCCGGAGCTGCGCCGCGCGGTGGCGGCGGATCGCGGATTGCTGCCGGGCCTGGTGCAGGAGGTGCTGCGCTGCGACCCGCCGGCCCAGAACACCCGCCGCTTCGTCGCCGAGGACACCGTGATCGCCGGCCGGCCACTGCGGGCGGGCGACGCGGTGCTGGTCGTCATCGCCGCCGCCAACCGCGACCCGGCGCTGAACCCCGACCCGGACCGCTTCGACCCCGCCCGGCCCGACCGGCGCCTGCTGACCTTCGGCCATGGCCGCCACGCCTGTCCGGGCGACGCCATCGCCGCCGCCATCGCCGTGGCCGGACTCGACGCCCTGCTCGACCGGCTTCCGGACTGGCCGGAGCGGCCGGCCGGCTACCGGCCCTCGCCGAACGTCCGGGTTCCTCGGTTTGCATGATCCTGGCTCGCTGCGCCCGCCGATCCCTTTCCTGTCATTGCCGGGCTTGACCCGGCAATCCAGGGGCCACCCAGAGCGGCATCGACATCTCTGGATGCCCGGGTCAAGCCCGGGCATGACAGTTTAAGAATGCATACGACCAGCCGTCCCTTCGGCAACCCTACCCGAACGCCTCGACAACCGCGTCGATGAAGCTGCGCAGCTTCGGGGTCGGGCGGCGGTCGGGGGCGAACAGGATGTGCATCGGCCGCGACGGCGGGTCGTAGCCCGGCAGCACCCGCACCAGCCGGCCGGCGGCGATGTCGTCGCGCAGCAGACCCTCCGGCTGCAGGATGATGCCCAGCCCCTCCAGCGCGGCGCTGCGCAGCGCCTGGCCGCTGTTGACCGAGAAGCGGCCGCGGACCTGAACCGAATGCAGGGTGCCGTCCGGACCGGTGAACTGCAGCAGGTCGCGCGGCTCCCAATGGGCGAAGCCGAGGCATTCGTGGCTCCCCAGGTCCTCCGGCCGTTGCGGCGCGCCGCGTTCGGCGAGATAGGCGGGCGCGGCGCAGGCGACCAGGCGGTAGGGCCGCAGCCGGCGGGCGACCAGGCTGGAATCTGGCAGCGGCGCGATCCGGATCACCGCCTCGTACCCCTCCTCCACCAGGTCGACGATGCGGTCGCTCAGCGTCACCTCGATGCTGACCTCGGGATTCGCCCGCAGATAGCGCGCCACCATCGGCATCAGCTCATGCGCGCCGAAGGTGACCGGCGCGTTGACCCGCAGCCGGCCGCGCGGCACGGCGCGCAGGTCCTCGGCCAGCGCCTCCGCCGCCTCGGCCTCGGCCAGCACGTTCCGGCAGCGCTCGTAGAAGGCGCGGCCGACCTCGGTCAGGCTCTGCCGCCGGGTGGTGCGGGCCAAGAGCCGGGCGCCCAGGCGGTCCTCCAGGAACCGGACATGCTTGCCGACCATCGGCGCCGACAGGCCGAGCGCCTCGGCCGCGGCGGCGAAGGAGCCGGTTTCGACCGCGCGGACGAACACCGCCATGCTGGTGAGACGGTCCATGATTGGAAACCGCTGGTTTCGGCTGTAGCGACAGATCCGATACTTATCTCATTCCACGACGCAATCATATCGAAGGGCGTCCATCCACAGGAGCCCGACATGGCCCGCATCGTCCGCATCCACGAACTCGGCGGCCCCGAGGTCCTTCGCATCGAGGAGGTCGAGGTGCCGCCGCCCGGCCCCGGCGAGATCCGCCTGCGGGTCAAGGCGCTGGGCCTCAACCGCGCCGAATCGATGTTCCGCACCGGCTATTATCCGGAATCGCCGGATTTCCCCGCCCGGCTGGGCTACGAGGCCGCCGGGACGGTCGAGGCGCTGGGCCCCGGCGTCACCGGCTTCGCCGCCGGCGATGCCGTCAGCATCGTGCCACCGCTGTCGATCACCCGCTGGGGCACCTATGGCGAGGTCGCCAATGTCCCGGCCGAGGTGACGGTGAAGCATCCGGCCAACCTGTCCTGGACCGAGGCCGCCGCGGTCTGGATGCAGTACGTCACCGCTTATGGCGCGCTGGTCGAGGTCGCCGGGCTCGGCCGCGGCGATTCGGTGCTGATCACCGCCGCCTCCAGCAGCGTCGGCCTGGCCGCGATCCAGATCGCCAACCGGGTCGGCGCGACGTCGATCGCGGCCACCCGCACCGCCGCCAAGGCCGCGGCGCTGCGTGACGCCGGCGCCGCCCATGTCATCGTCACCGAGGAGGAGGATCTGGCGGCAAGAGCCAAGGCCATCACCGGCGGCGCCGGCGTCCGCGCGGTGTTCGACCCGGTCGCCGGCCCGGGCGTGAACGCGCTGGCCGAGGCGCTGGGCCAGGGCGGCATCCTGGTCGAATACGGCGCGCTGAGCCCCGAGCCGACACCCTTCCCGCTGTTCCCCGCTCTGGTCAAGGGCCTGACCGTCCGGGGCTATCAGTACAAGGAGATCGTGTCCGACCCGGCCCGGCTGGACCGCGCCAAGCGCTTCATCGTGGAGGGGTTGGCCGACGGGTCCCTGAAGCCGGTGATCGACCGGGTCTTCCCGCTCGACCGGATCGTCGAGGCGACCCGTTACCTCGAATCCAACCAGCAGATCGGCAAGATCGTGGTCACGGTCTGACGCACATCCGAATGAGTTTCATCCTAATCGGAGCAACAATCTGACCTGACCGTGATCGATCCAATCACGGTGAATTCACGCGCAAGGATCTACCGTCCTTCCGATATCGACCGGAACCATCGATCAATTCGGGGACTGATCATGCGCTGTATCGAACAACCTCCGCCTGCCCGGATGACCGCCGAATGGGCCCGTCGCTACCTGCAGCGTCTGGACCAGCCGCTCGATCCCTGGGAGGCGGACTATTTCCGCAGCGGCTGCAACTTCCTGGCCCGCGATTCGGCCACCGGTGCGATCGCCTGCTGGAAGTCGATGAACCTGCCGGTCGACCGCCGGCGCGAGACCTATATGGGGCCGATGGGCATGACGCCCCTGACCCGGCAGGAGATGGACCGCCTGTACGGCCTCCTGGAGAAGCTGGCCGACGGCGAGGACGCCTCGCACCAGGTGGCGGCGCTGCGACGCTTCCGCTGACGCCAGAAGATCCGGGGGACTGATCGCCGGGCGTGGAGCCTCTCCACGCCCGCGCTCATGTCCGCCCGGCGTTGCCCCGGCAGGCATTCCTTCCTCATACTTCGATCGCCGGCGCTGGTCCGGCGGGGCGCCGAATCCGTCGGCGGCCGGAGCGGGAGGAAAAGCGGAATGATCCGACGCAACGCCATCGGGCGGTCCTGGCTGGCCGCCGCCGTGCTGCTGGCAGGACTGGCAGGGCCCGCCTCGGCGCAGGACAGCTGGATTGGCAGCTGGGGCGCCAGCCCGGCCTTTCCGGTGGGGCCGGAGCTGAACAACGCCACCATCCGCCAGCTGGTGCGGATCAGCGCCGGCGGCAGCAAGGTCCGGGTGCGCTTCACCAACGAGACCGGCACCCAGCCGCTGGTGATCGGCGCCGCCACCATCGCCCGGCCCGGCAACGCCCCGGGCTCGATCGACCCGGCCAGCAGCAAGCCCTTGACCTTCGGCGGCGCGACCTCGATCACCGTGCCGCCCGGTGCGCCCGCGATCTCCGATCCGATCGACCTCGCCGTCTCGCCGCTCGACAGCCTCTCGATCAGCCTGTTCGTGCCGCGCTGGACCGGCCCGTCGGTGGTGCATCCGCTCGGGGTGCAGACCGCCTGGATCTCGCTCGCCGGCGACAGCACCACGGCGCCCACCCTGCCGGATGCGGCCGAATCGACCATGCGCTTCCTGCTGTCGCGGGTCGAGGTGGCGGCGGAGGGCGGCACCGTGGTGACCCTCGGCGATTCGATCACGGACGGCTACGGCTCGGGCACCGATGCCAACCGGCGCTGGCCGGACATCCTGGCGGAGCGGCTGGCGAAAGGCGGCGGGCCCGCGGTCGGCGTGGTCAATTCCGGCATCAGCGGCAACCGCATCCTGCATGACCTGCCGGAGCAGATGTTCGGCCCCAGCGCCCTGTCGCGCTTCGACCGCGACGTGCTGTCGGTGCCCGGCGTGCGCTGGGTGGTGATCATGGAGGGCATCAACGACATCGGCCATTCCGGTTCCGCCGGGCTGCCCGAGCAGGCGGTGTCGGCCGAGGAGATCATCGGCGGGCTGCGCCAGCTGGTCGCCCGCGCCCATGGCGCCGGCCTCAAGGCCTACTGCGCCACGCTGACGCCCTATGAGGGCACGGTCTTCGCCAACTACTACAGCGCCGAGGGCGAGACCAAGCGCCAGGCGGTGAACCAGTGGATCCGCACCGGCCAGGGCTGCGACGCGGTGATCGACTTCGACGCAGCGGTGCGCGACCCGGCCAAGCCCTCGACGCTGAGGGCGGAGTTCGACGAAGGCGACCACCTGCACCCGAACGCCGCCGGCTACGAAGCGATGGCGAACGCGGTGGATCCGGGGCTGTTCAAATAAGGCGTGGCGTCGCCTGACCTTCACCATTCCCTCTCACTGTCATGCCCGGGCTTGACCCGGGCATCCAGGAATGTCGATGCCGCTCTGGGTGGCCCCTGGATTGCTGGGTCAAGCCCGGCAATGACAGTTGAGAGGTATCGGGGGCCGGTCCCACGCCCCATCGCCGCCCGTCTCTGCTATACCCTGCCCCATGTCGACCGACCGTCTTCCGACCGAGCTGTGGGTCCAGGCCCATCTGCGGCAGCTGGGGCAGCAGGCCATCCCCGCCTATGTCGTCCGCAAGGGCGACCCGCGGGCCGGCCTCTTGATCCTGAAGCTCAACCTGGGCCTGCCGGGCTGCCGGGTGCTGAGCCAGTCGCGCGACCTGGACGGCGCCCTGGCCTGGCTGCCCGCCAAGGGCGGCGAGCTGCTGCCGGAAGCCGATGCGGATGCCTATATCGCCCGCGCGGTCCAGCGCGATCCCGACCTGTGGGTGGTCGAGATCGAGGACCGCGAGGGCCGGCACCCGTTCGAGGGTCGCATCCTGACCTAGCCGGTCGAACCCGTCATTGCGCCGGAACCAGGCCCGGTTCCCCGGCAGCGGGCCGCCCGCCGGCGCCGGACAGCTTCTGCACCCGTTCCAGGACCGCAGCCCGATCCACCGAGCGGCGCTCCGCATCGATGCGCGCGATCAGCAGCTCCGCCCGCTCGACGCTGCCGAGGATCGCGAGGATCGCGCCTCGTTCGGCCGGGGTGATGCCGCCGGCCTTCAGGGTCCGCAGGCGCAGCTCCTCCACCGGCAGGCTCTGGACATGGCCGGCCGGCAGCGTGGGCTCCAGCGGCCCCGTCGGCAGGATCGGACGCAGCGCCAGGTCGAGCCTGTCGAGCGCCGCCGTGACGATGGCCTGGGCCTCGGCCCCGAAGGCCTGCCGCCTGGTCCGGCGGGCGACCTGATGCAGCGCTTCGGCCAGGCTCGCGGTGAAATCCGCCTCCTCGATCAGGCTCGCGACCAGATCGAGCTGGTCATAGGACATGTCCTGCCGGAACAGCGACGCGGTATAGGACCGGATGTCCCGGTTCAGGATGTCGACCGCGACGTAATGCTCGCCGGGGTCCTCGGGCACGCCTTTCCTGCCGCGGGCGATGTCGAGGAAGACCGCCCCGGCCTGGAGGTCCCGCAGCGTCTCGTTCTGCACCGCCGGGACGGCGCGGATCAGGTCGCCCGCGATCGACCGGTCGAGATATTTCGGGGTCGAGTAGTCCTCGATGTCCTCGGCATCGGTGCGGCCGATCCGGACCAGGAACCGCTCGAACACGCCGACGAAGGGAAACAGCAGCAGGGTGTTGAAGATGTTGAAGCCGGTCGAATAGAGGCCGATCGCCACCGGCACCAGGGGATAGGTCTCCTTGCCGTCGACCAGGACCGGCGTGCCCGGATTGCCGCCGAACCAGCCCATCACGTATTCCAGCAGCGGCATCGACAGGAAGAACAGCGGCAGCATCACCGCCACGCCGATGAAGTTGAAGGAGATGTGGGCATAGGCGGCCCGCTTGGCGTTCCTCGAGAGATTGAGCGAGGCCATCCAGGAGGTGATCGTGGTGCCGAGATCGGCGCCGAGCGAGAACGCGACCGCGGTCTGCCAGTCGAGGATGCCGGACGCGCCCAGCCCCATGACGATGCCGATGGTTGCCGAGGAGGAATGGATCAGGGCGGTGATGGCGGCCGCGATCAGCACGCAGGCGATCAGGCCGCCGAAGCTGTCGGCCGACAGGCTCGAGATCACCTCCATGATCTCGGGCATGCCGCGCAGCGGCTTGAGGCCGCCGGTCATCAGGTTGAGGCCGTAGAAGATCAGCGCGAAGCCCATGCAGGACAGCGCGATGTTGCGGGTCTTCTCGCTCTTCCCGAACACGTAGAACAGGGCCGCGACGCCGGCGCCGAGCAGGCCGAGCGGGCCGAGCGGCAGCGCGATCAGGCCGTTCCCCAGGGTGGTGCCGATATTGGCGCCCATGATCACGCTGATCGCAGGCCGCAGCGCCACCACCCCGGCATTGACCAGGCCCACCACCATCACCGTCATCGCGGTGGAGGACTGCAGGAGACCGGTGATCACGGTTCCCGCCACGACGCCCTTGGACGGCGTGCCCGCGAACCTCGCCAGGAGGTCGCGCATGCGGTTCACCGCCAGCGCCTGGATCCCGTTCGACATGAATTCGAGGCCGAGCAGGAAGACGCCCAGGCCGCCGATGATGGGGACGATCATGTCCCGGAAATAATCCACCTGCACGGTATCCCCCTCAGGATGTCGAAATCGGACGGGCCGCGCCTGTCGCCGGCGCTTCGCCCCGTTTGCTAGAGGCCTGCGCCGCCGGGAAGCGAGGCGCGCCAGTAGTCCTTCACCATCCCGACCAGATCTTCGGGCAGCGGCACATAGCCGAGCGCCGCCGCCTCCTTCGATCCCTTGTCCAGCGCGTAGGTCAGGAAGTAGAGCGCCCGCAGCGTGCGCCCTTCGGACCGGTCGCGCTTGTGCATGAGGATGAAGGTCGCCGCCGTGAGCGGATAGGCGCCGGCCGCGTCGACCTCGCCCAGATCGGCATGGAAGTCCTGGTCGGGATCCCAGCGCACGGCCCGGGCGGTGGCCGCGAAGGCCTCCGGGCCCGGGGTCACGAAGGCGCCGGCGTGGTTCTGGACCTGGGCGAAGGCGAGCCCGCTGCGCTGGACCTGCCCGAACTCGGCATAGCCGATCGCGCCCTTGGTCCGCTGCACGGCCTCGATCATGCCGGAGCTGCCCCTGGCGCCGGCCCCGCGGGGCCAGGCGACCAGGGTGTCGGCGCCGACCTGCTGCCGCCATTCGGGGCTCGTGCGCGACAGGAACCGGGTCCAGGTGAGGGTCGATCCCGATCCGTCCGACCGGTGGACCACGCCGATCTGCAGGTCGGGCAGCGCCAGGTCCGGGTTGAGCGCGCCGATGGCCGGATGGTTCCAGCGCTCGATCCTGCCGAGATAGATGTCGGCGATGACGCCGCCCGTCAGCTTCAGCCGTCCCGGCGCGATGCCGTCGAGATTGGCCACCGGCGCGATGCCGCCGAGGACGATCGGGAACTGGGCCAGCCCGCGCTTGCCCGTCTCCGCGGGCGGCAGGGGCGCATCCGAGGCGGCGAAGTCGATCTCGGGCTGGCCGAGCCGCATGATCCCGCCGAGCGACCCGACCGGCTCGTAGTCCACCCCGGCGTCGTTGTTCACGAAGTCGCCATCGCCGGCGCGGTCGCGCAGGAACCCGTCCGACCAGGCGGCGATGATGGGAAAGGCGAAGGTCGATCCGGAACCGCGGATCGGCTCCGCCCGGGCCGGCGTCACCAGCGCCGCCGCGACCAGCGCGAAGACCGCGGCCGCCGCAAGCCGGCAGGGCGCCGCGCCAGGCCGGAGACGAAGGAATGTCGAGACCAAAATCGCCTCGTCGGTTGGATACATTTTTACTAGAAACGCAGTCTAAACGACGGAGATGACCGTTCCGTTAAGACGCCGCCGTCGCGGGTGGCGTTCCGCTGGCAGAGGTGGGGGCCCATCCCTATATTGCCTTTGCACCGCCCGATCTTCCGCCCCGATATCTGGACACCCCCGGCCGCATGGACTCGCAAGCCAACGATACCCTCGACACCGGCGCCAACCCGCTGATCGCGCCCTCGCCGCTGCAGGACCAGGCGGTGCCGTTCGACCGCATCGAGGTCGCGCATTACCTGCCGGCGCTGGACCATGCGATCGGCGAGGCGAAGGCCCGGATCGAGGAGATCCTGGCCAGCCCGGCGGCGCCGGATTTCGAGAACACCATCGTGGCGCTGGAGCAGGCGGGCCAGGAGGTCGACCGCGTCTCCTCGGTCTTCTACAACCAGCTCTCGGCCAAGACCTCGGACGAGCTGCAGGCGCTGGCCGCCGATTTCGGTGGCAAGAGCGCCAACTTCTCCTCCGACGTCTCGCTCGACCCGCGCGTCTTCGCCCGGGTCAAGGCGGTGTGGGACAAGCGGGAGACCTTGACCCTGTCCGGCGAGAAGGCGCGGCTGCTGGACGACACCTACACCGGCTTCGTCCGCAACGGCGCCCTGCTCTCCGACAACGAGAAGGGCGAGCTGCGGTCGGTCGACGAGCGGCTGGCCAAGCTGACCCCCGATTTCCAGCACAACGTGCTGAGGGCCACCAACGCCTTCACCCTGTGGATCGAGGAGGAAGCCGATCTGGCCGGCCTGCCGGAGGGCGCGGTCAAGGCGGCGAAGCTGGCGGCGGAGGAGCGCGGCCGGGCCGAGGCCTGGGTGATCACGCTGGACGCGCCGAGCTACGTCCCGTTCATGACCTATGCCGACCGCCGCGAGCTGCGCGAGCAGCTGTGGCGCGCCTTCAACTCCCGCGCCTTCGGCGGCGAGTTCGACAACCAGCCGCTGATCAAGGAGATCGCGGCGCTGCGCTTCCAGCGCGCGAAGCTGCTGGGCTATCCGACCCACGCCGCCTTCGTGCTGGAGAAGCGGATGGCGGAGACGCCGGCCGCGGTGCACGCCTTCCTGGACCGGCTGCTGAACGCCTCGAAGCCGGCGGCGGAGCGCGACCTGGCCGACATCCAGGCCCATGCCGCGAGCCTCGGCGGTCCCGAGCCGCTGCAGCCCTGGGACGTCGGCTACTATTCCGAGAAGCTGAAGCAGCACCGCTTCACCTTCGACGAGGAGGATCTCCGCCCCTATTTCCCGCTGCAGCAGGTCATCGACGGCGTGTTCGAGCACTGCCGGCGGCTGTACGGCCTGGTGTTCCGCCCGTCCGACGCCTATCCGGTCTGGCATCCGGACGTGAAGGCCTACGAGGTCTATGACGAGGCCGAGGATCGCTATGTCGGCCTGTTCTATGCCGACTTCTTCCCGCGCGCGTCCAAGCGCAACGGCGCCTGGATGACCACCTATCGCGACCAGGGCCTGTATCGCGACGGCATCAAGCGGCCGCATGTCGCCATCGTCTGCAACTTCACCAAGCCGACGGCGGACCGGCCCTCGCTCTTGTCCTACGACGAGGTGCGGACCTTCTTCCACGAGATGGGCCACGCCCTGCACGGCCTGTTGTCGCGCTGCACCTACCGGTCGCTCGGCGGCACCAACGTCTACTGGGACTTCGTCGAGCTGCCGTCGCAGATCTTCGAGAACTGGGTGCAGGAGAAGGACGGGCTGGACCTGTTCGCCAGGCACTATCGTACCGGCGAGAAGATGCCGGCCGAGCTGGTGCAGAAGATCCGCGACAGCGCCCGCTTCATGGCCGGCTGGCAGTCGCTGCGCCAGACCGCCTTCGGCCTGCTGGACATGGCGTGGCACGACGGCGACCCGACCGTGATCGCCTCGGTGCCGGAGTTCGAGCGCAGCGCCACCGCCCGCGCCCAGGTGCTGCCGCCGATCCCGGAGGCCAACACCTCCTCCGGCTTCAGCCACATCTTCGGCGGCGGCTACTCGGCCGGCTACTACAGCTACAAATGGGCCGAGGTGCTGGACGCCGACGCCTTCGAGCTGTTCCGCGAAAAGGGCCTGTTCGACGCGGAGACCGCCCGCAGCTTCAAGGAGAACGTCCTGGAGCGCGGCGGCACCGAGCACCCGATGGAGCTGTACAAGCGCTTCCGCGGCCGCGAGCCAGACCCGGATGCGCTCTTGCGGCGGGACGGGCTGATGTAGCGGTTCGCCGACAGAGCGGTTCGCCCTTTCTCCCTCCCTGTCATGCCGGGCTTGACCCGGGCATCCAGAAGCTGTCGACATCCTCTGGATTGCCGGGCCGAGCCCGGCAATGACACTTTTGAATGTCACTGTCACGACCATGCCTTCGAACATCGACCCGATCGACCGCCGCCGCACCTTCGCGATCATCGCCCATCCGGACGCCGGCAAGACCACGCTGACCGAGAAGCTGCTGCTGTTCGGCGGCGCCATCCAGCTGGCCGGCGCGGTCAAGGCCCGCGGCGAGCAGCGCCGCGCCCGGTCGGACTGGATGAAGGTGGAGCGCGAGCGCGGCATCTCGGTCACCGCCTCGGTGATGACCTACGACTATGACGGCCACACCTTCAACCTCCTGGACACGCCGGGCCACGAGGATTTCTCGGAGGACACCTACCGCACCCTGACGGCGGTCGACAGCGCGGTGATGGTGATCGACGCGGCCAAGGGCATCGAGGAGCAGACCCGGAAGCTGTTCGAGGTCTGCCGCATGCGGAATGTGCCGATCACGACCTTCATCAACAAGATGGACCGCGAGAGCCGCGATCCCTTCGACCTGCTCGACCAGATCGAGCAGGAGCTGCAGCTGCACGTCACCCCGGCGACCTGGCCGATCGGCAGCGGCCGCGGCTTCCTGGGCTGCTACGACCTGTTCCACGACCGGCTGGTGCTGATGGCCAAGGGCGCCAAGGGCGCCCTGCCGGAGCTCGGTGAGACCTGCACCGGCCTGGACGACCCGAAGCTCGATGCGCTGCTGCCGGCCGACGCCGTGGCGACGCTGCGCGAGCAGGTGGAGATGGCGCGCGGCCTGTGCCCGGAATTCGACCTGGAGATGTTCCGTGAAGGCCATCTGACGCCGGTGTTCTTCGGCTCCGCGGTCAACAATTTCGGCGTGCGCGAGCTCCTGGACGGCATCGGCGCCCTCGCCCCCTCGCCCCGGCCGCAGCCGACGGCGGACCGCACGGTGGACCCGGCCGAGGACAACGTCTCGGCCTTCGTGTTCAAGATCCAGGCCAACATGGATCCGAAGCACCGCGACCGCATCGCCTTCGTCCGCCTCGCCTCCGGCCATTTCAAGCGCGGCATGAAGCTGAAGCATGTCCGCTCCGGCAAGCTGATGAACATGCACAACCCGGTGCTGTTCCTGGCCCAGGACCGCGAGCTGGCGGAGGAAGCCTGGGCCGGCGACATCGTCGGCATCCCGAACCACGGCAACCTGCGCATCGGCGACGCGCTGACCGAGGGCGAGGATCTGCGCTTCACCGGCATCCCCAGCTTCGCGCCGGAGCTCTTGCAGCGGGTGCGGCCGGACGACCCGATGAAGGCCAAGCATCTCGGCCGGGCGCTGGAGCAGCTGGCCGAAGAGGGCGCCGCCCGGGTGTTCAAGCCGCTGCTCGACGCCAACTGGATCGTCGGCGTGGTCGGCGCGCTGCAGTTCGAGGTGCTGGCCGACCGCATCCGCACGGAGTACGGCATCCCGGTGCATTTCGAGCCGGCGCCCTACTACACCGCGCGCTGGGTCGAGTCGGACGACCCGATCGCCCTGAAGTCGTTCCAGGACGGCGTGCGCAGCGCCATGGCCGAGGACCATGACGGCGCCCCGGTCTTTTTGGCGCGCAATGCCTGGCACCTGGACACCGTGACCAAGGAGAATCCGGCGCTGCGCTTCCTGAAGACCAAGGAGCAGACGGCGTAAGACGATAGTCCGTAGGTTGGGTTCGCATCGCGAACCCAACACCCAGCTACAGGCATGTTGGGTTCGCATGCGCGAACCCAACCTACGCGGTATGACCGTCTCTGAAACGGTATCCCGCGATCCGCAAAATACAAACCAATCGACAAAATCGATCGGTTCCAGAAAATGAATGCGTTGGATCGGTTGAACGCCGAAGGTCATCTTCGTGACAATTCTGCAACGAGACTGTCATGGCGATCGTCGATCCAGCCCGGCCCTCCCTTCCTGCCACGAACCGCCCGACGGCCGCCCTCGGGTCGATCCCGGGCGCCCGGCTGGTGCCCGGCCTGCTGCTGTGCGGCGCGGTAACCCTGGCCGCGCTGGGGCTGGAGCGGATCGAGGCCGGGCTGTTCGGCCATGCCTGGCTGGAGGCGCTGGTGCTGGCGATCCTGGTCGGCGCCCTGGTGCGCACGCTGTGGACCCCGAGCCAGCGCTGGACGCCCGGCATCGCCTTCAGCGCCAAGACGCTGCTGGAGATCGCCGTCGTCCTGCTCGGCGCCTCGGTCAGCATCGGCGCGATCGTCTCCGCGGGCCCGCTGCTGCTGGTCGGCATCGCCGCCGTGGTGGTGATCGCCATCGCCGCCAGCTACGGCATGGGCCGCCTGCTGGGCCTGCCCCACCGCATGGCGGTGCTGGTCGCCTGCGGCAACTCGATCTGCGGCAACTCCGCCATCGCCGCGGTGGCCCCGGTGATCGGCGCCGACGGCAAGGAGGTGGCGGCCTCGATCGCCTTCACCGCCGTGCTCGGCGTGCTGGTGGTGCTGGGCCTGCCCTTCCTGCCGGCGCTGATGCACATCAGCGAGGTGCAGTACGGCGTGCTGGCGGGGCTGACCGTCTACGCCGTGCCGCAGGTGCTGGCCGCCACCGCGCCGATCGGGGCGATCGCGCTGCAGCTCGGCACCCTGGTCAAGCTGGTGCGCGTGCTGATGCTGGGGCCGATGATCCTGGTGCTGACGCTGGTGACGCGCCGCCGGACCGACGGAGCGGCGCCCACCGCAGGCCGGATGCCGTGGCACAAGCTGGTGCCCTGGTTCATCGACGGCTTCCTGCTGCTGGCCGTGCTGCGCTCCTTCGGGCTGCTGCCCGAGGCGGTGCTGGCCCCGGCGGCGGCGACCTGGCTGACCGTGCTGTCGATGGCCGCGCTCGGCCTCAGCACCGACCTCGGCAGCGTCGCCAAGGCCGGCGGCCGGGTCACGGCGGCGGTGACCCTGTCGCTGCTGGTGCTGGGCGCGATCAGCTTCGGGCTGATCCGGCTGCTCGGGATCGTCTGACGTTCAGGTCCCGGCCGCTGCATCCGGCGAGATCAGAGTCACCGTCGGAAAGTAGGTCCGGTAGCGCTCGACATCGCGTGTGAGGATCGACAGCCCACTGACCTCTGCTTGGCTGCCGATGAAGAAATCGGGCAAAAGCCGATCCCGCCTTCCGCCGGCCTTGCGATATTCCGCGAATGCCTTCCCAGCGCGAAACAGCGCCGGGCGGGTCATCGGCAAGACCTCCAAGCCGGCCCCATCCACAAAAGTGTCGAGTTCCTCGATCCGGGGGTAGCGGATACTCAATTCGGCATAGACGATGTCATTGATCAGAAGCGGCCCACGCTCGGCCGCAGCTTCGAGTTGCTCAAGCGACCATTTCGCCCAGGCCGGGTCCCCGGTCACGATATCGAGCAGGACGTTGGTATCGACCAGCGTCATTCATCGCCGCGCGTGAGCGCCATGATCTCGTCTGTCGTGGGGCCGGGCCCGGCATGTCCGAGAAACTCGGCGAACCGACGTCTCGGGCGCCTCTCCTCGACCACCCCGATCACACGGCCTCGGGCATCTTTCAGCCGCACCGTCCAATTCCCGTCGCGCGTCCGAACGAACTCCATCTTCGTCCCCGGCCGGATATGGAGCTGATCCCGCACGGACTTGGGAATGGTGACGCGGCCTCCAGGCCCCACCGTAGCCTCAGCTGTGCTCATGTGACGTCCATCGAACGATCGGCCTGCAAGGCGTTGCACTCCGACAGAAGATATCATGCGCATCCGCCGATGGCGCCAGGGGTCGCCTCAGAAGATCGACGCCCCCGCATCGGCCCGGCCGGCGGCGTGGCGGAAGGCGGCGAAGAGCTCGCGGCCGACCCCGACATGCGACGGCGCCAGGTCCGCCGTCGCATCCTCCCGCGCGGCCCATTCCTCGGCGTCGATGTCGCGGATCTCGAGCCGGCCGCTGACCGCGTCCAGGCGCAGGATGTCGCCGTCGCGCAGCTTGGCGATCGGGCCGCCGACCGCCGCTTCCGGCGTCACATGGATCGCCGCCGGCACCTTGCCCGAAGCGCCGGACAGGCGGCCGTCGGTGACCAGCGCCACCTTGCGGCCGCGGTCCTGCAGCGCGCCGAGTGGCGGCATCAGCTTGTGCAGCTCGGGCATGCCGTTGGCCTTCGGGCCCTGGAACCGCACCACGGCGATGAAGTCGTGGTCCAGCGCCCCGGCGCGGAAGGCGGCCTGCAGTTCCTCCTGCGAATGGAAGATCTTCGCCGGGGCCTCGATGACGTGCCGTTCCGGCGCCACCGCCGAGGTCTTGATCACCGCCCGGCCCAGGTCGCCGTCCAGCACGCGCAGGCCCCCGGTGGCCTGGAACGGCTCGGCCGCGCCGCGCAGCACCGCGATGTCGCCGCTGGCCGTCGCCGCGTCGCGCCACACCACCTCGCCCTTGTCGTCCAGGCCGGGCTCGACCGTGTAGCGGCCCAGCCCGCCGCCCCAGATGGTGGCGACGTCGCCGTGCAGCAGGCCGGCGCCGAGCAGCTCGCGGATCAGGAAGCCGGTGCCGCCGGCGGCGTGGAAATGGTTCACGTCCGCCTTGCCGTTCGGATAGACCCGGCACAGCAGCGGCACGATCTCGGCCAGATCCGAGAAATCGTCCCAGGTCAGGCTGATGCCGGCAGCCGCGGCCATCGCGACCAGATGCATGGTGTGGTTGGTCGACCCGCCGGTGGCGTGCAGCCCGACCACGCCGTTGACCACGGCACGCTCGTCCATCAGCCGGCCGACCGGGATGAACTCGTTGCCCAGCGCCGTGATCGCCAGGGCCCGCTTCGCCGCCTCCAGCGTCAGCGCGTCGCGCAGCGGCGTGTTCGGGTTGACGAAGGACGAGCCCGGCAAATGCAGGCCCATGATCTCCATCAGCATCTGGTTGGTGTTGGCCGTGCCGTAGAAGGTGCAGGTGCCCGGCCCGTGATAGGATTTGGCCTCGGCCTCCAGGAGCGCGTCGCGCCCGACCTTGCCCTCGGCGTAGAGCTGCCGGGCCTTGGCCTTCTCGTCGTTCGGCAGGCCGGAGGGCATCGGCCCGGCCGGGATGAACACCGCCGGCAGATGGCCGAAGGACAGCGCGCCGATCACCAGCCCCGGCACGATCTTGTCGCAGACGCCCAGGAACACGGCCGCGTCGAACATCTGGTGCGACAGGGCGACCGCGGTCGAGAGGGCGATGACGTCGCGCGAGAACAGCGACAGCTCCATCCCCGCCTCGCCCTGGGTGACGCCGTCGCACATCGCCGGCACGCCGCCCGCGACCTGCGCCGTGCCGCCGACCGCCCGCGCGGCCTGCCGGATCAGGTCCGGATAGCGCTCGAAGGGCTGATGCGCCGACAGCATGTCGTTGTAGGAGGTGACGATGGCGAGGTTCGGTCCCTCGCCCTCGCGCAGCGCGCCTTTGTCGATGCCGCAGGCGGCGAAGCCATGGGCGAAGTTGGCGCAGCCCAGGCGTCGGCGGGCCGGGCCGGCCTCAGCCGCCGCTGTGATGCGGTCGAGATAGGCGGACCGGGCGTCGTGGCTGCGCCGCGCGATCCGCTCGGTCACCTCGGCAATGCGGGCTTGCACCATCGGGCTGGCTCCTTGGCTCACTGTCTCGCCGCCGACCGGGCCAGACAGCACCCTCCGACCCGATCATGCACCATGATCAATACGTTAGAACACTATGTTGAAGTTTTTTCTTAGCCTTCCGGCGGTGCCTCTACGGGCACCAGAAGATCTCGACCGGGCGTTCGGACCGGGTCAGCACGGCGCGGATCGGCATCGCCTCGGCCGGGCCGCACACCAGGGCCGCTTCCAGCACGCGCTGCTTCCCTGCCCCTTCGATATGAAGGCACAGCGTGTCGGCCGCGAGCAAGACCGGAAGCGTCAGGGTGATGCGCGGCTCGCCCGCCGCCGGTGCCCGCATGGTCTCGAGCAGCTGTCCGGCCGCCGGATCCAGCGCCTGTGCCAGCCGGTCGCCGCCCGGGAAGAAGGAGGCGGTGTGGCCGTCGTCGCCCATGCCCAGCACCGCCGCGGCGAAGGGTAGCGGCAGGGCGGCGATCCGCGCCGTCACCTGCGCCATCCCGTCCTCGGGCGTCGGCGCGTCGACATGCAGCGGCACGAAGCGTGCCGCCGCGGCTGAGCCCTGCAGCAGGTGAGCGCGGACCAGCGCAGCGTTGGAGCGATCGGACTCCTCGCCCACCCAGCGCTCGTCGACCAGGGTGACGTCGACCCGCGACCATTCGACCGGCCGCCGCGACAGCGCCTCGAAGAACCGGGTCGGGGTGCGCCCGCCGGAGACGGCGAGCGCGGCCCGGTCGGAGCGGGACAGCCGCGCCGTCAGCGCCGCCGCGACATGGTCGGCCAGGGCGTTCGCCAGCGCTTCGTTGGTCGGGAAGTCGTGGCGGGCGATGGCCATCAGTCCTCGTCCTCATGCCAGGTGCGGCCGTCGCGCTCGATCAGGGCGATCGCGGCGGACGGGCCCCAGGTGCCGGCGGTGTAGGGCTTCGGCGGCTCCTTCGACGCGCGCCATGCCTCGATGATCGGGTCGACCCAGGTCCAGGCCTGCTCGACCTCGTCGCGGCGCATGAACAGGCTCTGGTTGCCGCGGACCACGTCCATCACCAGCCGCTCATAGGCGTCCGGGTTCCGCACGTTGAAGGCCTCGGCGAAGCTCATGTCCAGCGGCACGTGCTGGAGGCGCATGCCGCCCGGCCCCGGATCCTTGATCATCAGCCACAGCTTCACGCCCTCGTCCGGCTGCAACCGGATGACGAGGTGGTTCTGCGAGATCGTGCCGGCCGAGCTGTCGAACACCGAATGCGGGATGGCGCGGAAGGTGACGACGATCTCCGACATCCGCGCCGCCAGACGCTTGCCGGTGCGCAGGTAGAACGGGACGTTGGCCCAGCGCCAGTTCTCGATCTCGGCCTTCAGCGCGACGAAGGTCTCGGTGTGGCTGGACGGGTTGCCGAGCTCGTCGAGATAGCCGGGCACGGCGCCGCCGGCCGACGCGCCGGCGCGGTACTGGCCGCGCACGGTGATACTGTTGACGGTGCCGTCCGAGATCGGCTTCAGCGCCTTCAGCACCTTCAGCTTCTCGTCGCGCAGCGAATCCGCGTCCATCGAGGTCGGCGGCTCCATGGCGACGAGGCAGAGCAGCTGCAGCATATGGTTCTGCACCATGTCGCGCAGCGCGCCGGCGCCGTCATAGTAGCCGGCGCGGCCCTCGACCCCGAGGCTCTCGGCCACGGTGATCTGGACATGGTCTATATGCGAGGCGTTCCACAGCGGTTCGAACAGGGCGTTGGCGAAGCGCAGCGCCATCAGGTTCTGCACCGTCTCCTTCCCGAGATAATGGTCGATCCGGTAGATCGACTCCTCGGGGAAGACACGGCCGATGGCGTCGTTCAGCGCGCGGGCCGAGTCCAGATCCTTGCCGATCGGCTTCTCGACCACGACGCGGGCCCGCTCGGTCACGAGGCCGTGCTGGCCGAGCTGGCTGCAGATCTCCTCGAACAGGTCGGGCGAGGTGGCGAGATAGAAGATGCGGATGCGGTCGGTGTTGTCCTGCAGCGCCTCGGCCAGATCCGGCCAGCCCTTCTGGGCCGTCGCATCGACCGCGACATAGGACAGCCGCGCCAGGAAATCGTCCAGCACCGTGCCGGCCTGCTCCGCCGACGGCACATGCTCCAGGATCGCCTTGCGGGCGAAGTCACGGAACTCCGCATCCGACATCGGCCGCCGCGACGTGCCGATGATCTTCGCCCCCGGCGGCACCTGCCCGGCCTTGTCGCGCTCATAGAGCGCCGGCAGCAGCTTGCGCTGGGACAGGTCTCCCGTCGCGCCGAACACGACGATGTCGAACGGCTCCACGGCGATGACGCGCGCGATCATGTATCCAACCCTCGATCACATCGAGCCGCTGTTATCGGCGGCTCGGCGGCCGAGTGCCAGCGGGAAATGCGGGCCGAGGGCCGGCCCGGCGCATGCGTCGGTTGAGTCAGGCGCGGGTGCGGCCCGTCGCCGCTCCGCGCCTGCCCAAAGGCTGGGCAATTGCCCAGGAATCAACCCCGGGCGCGCGGCGACGGCCCGTTTCTGGCCGCCCCCCTGCCCCGGCCGGTTCCCGACGCCTTGCCCTTGGCCGGCGCGGCGCGCTTCGCCGGTGCCGCCTTGCCGTTTCCGCCCTTGGCGGCAGGCTTCGCGGCCTTGGCGGGTTTCGCGGTCTTGCGCGGCCTTGCGGCTTTGGCCGGCCTCTCAGCCTTCGCCGGCTTCGCGGCCCCGACCGTGTAGGCGACCTCGCCCTTGTCGAAGCGGAAGACGACGCGGTCGCCCTCCTTCACCTCGCCCTTCAGCATCCCCTTGGCCAGCCGGGTCTCCACCAGCTGGCGGATCTGGCGCCGCAGCTCGCGGGCGCCGTATTCGGGCTGGTAGCCCTCGGCGGCGAGGTGGTCGACCAGCGTGTCGTCGATCACCAGCTCGATGTCCTGCCCGCGCGCTGTGCCGACCACCCCGTCCAGCTGCAGCCGGACGATCTGCCTGATCTGGTCGCCGGTCAGGCCGTGGAAGATGATGATCTCGTCGATCCGGTTCAGGAACTCCGGCCGGAAGTGCTGGCGCAGCACGCCCATGACGTCGTCCCGGACGCCGCTGGCGCCGGCGTTGAAGCCGATCCGGTTCTGCCGCCCCATGATGATGTCGGAGGCGAGGTTCGAGGTGGCGATGATCAGCGTGTTGCTGAAATCGACCACACGCCCCTTGCCATCGGTCAGGCGGCCGTCGTCGAACACCTGCAGCAGCACGTTGTAGACGTCCGGGTGCGCCTTCTCGATCTCGTCGAGCAGGATCACGCTGTAGGGCCGGCGGCGCACCCGCTCGGTCAGCTGACCGCCCTCGTCATAGCCGACATAGCCGGGCGGGGCGCCGATCAACCGGGACACGGCGTGCCGCTCCATGTACTCGCTCATGTCGACGCGGATGATCGCGTCCTCGTCGCCGAACACCACCTCCGCCAGGGCCTTGGCCAGCTCGGTCTTGCCGACGCCGGTCGGGCCCAGGAACAGGAAGTTGGCGATCGGCCGGTGGCCGCGCTGCAGCCCGGCCCGGGACAGGCGGACGGCGTCGCTGACCGCCTGGATCGCCTCCTCCTGCCCGATCACGCGGCGGTGCAGCCGCTCCTCCATCTGCAGCAGCTTGGCCTTCTCCTCGGCCGTCAGCTCGGTGACCGGGATGCCGGTCAGCTTCGACACGATCTCGGCGATGTGCTCGACCGTGACCTCGGCGGTGCTGGACCCGATGCGGTGCTTCCACGCGTCGGTCAGCTCGGCCAGCGTCTTCTCCTTCTCGGCGACCTGCTCCTCGAACGCCTTGGCGCGGTCGAAGCGCTTGCGCGAATTGGCGTAGGCCTGCTCGCGCTTCAGCTGCGCCACCTCCGATTCCAGCTCCTGGATCTCGGCCGGGCGCGAGGTGATCGACAGATGCACGCGGGCCGCCGCCTGGTCGATCAGGTCGATCGCCTTGTCCGGCAGGAAGCGGCCGGAGACGTAGCGGTCCGACAGCTCGGCCGCGGCCACGAAGGCCTGGTCCTGGATCGTCACCTTGTGGTGGCCCTCCAGCCGGTCGCGCAGGCCGCGCAGGATGTTGACCGTCTGCTCCACCGTCGGCTCGGCGACGAAGACCGGCTGGAAACGCCGCTCCAGCGCCGCGTCCTTCTCGATGTGCTTCTGGTACTCGTTCAGCGTGGTGGCGCCGATCAGGTTCAGCTCGCCGCGCGCCATCGCCGGCTTGAACACGTTGGCGACGTCGAGCCCGCCCTCGCCGCCGCCCTGCCCCGCGCCGACGATGGTGTGGACCTCGTCGATGAACAGCAGCAGGTCGTCGCGGTGCTCGGCGATCTCGTCCATCACCTGCTTGACCCGCTCCTCGAACTCGCCGCGGAACTTGGAGCCGGCGACCAGGCTGTTGACGCTGAGCTCGACCAGCCGCTTGTCGCGCAGCGTGTCCGGCACCTCGTTGTTGACGATGCGCTGCGCCAGCCCCTCGACGATCGCGGTCTTGCCGACGCCCGGCTCGCCGATCAGCACCGGGTTGTTCTTCTTGCGCCGGGCCAGGATCTCGATCGTGGTCTCGACCTCCTTCGACCGGCCGATCACTGGGTCGAGCTTGCCCTCGCGCGCCAGGGCGGTCAGGTCGCGGCTGTACTTGTCGAGCTGCGGCGTGTTGGACGGGCCTTCGACCCGCCCTTCCTCCGCGCCCGTGCCGACGGTGCGCACCGTCTGCTGCCGCAGCGCCTGCGGGGTCAGCCCGTATTTCCGCAGCAGGTTGCCGGCGAAGCTCTCCGGCACCTGGGCGAGGCCGAGCAGCATGTGCTCCGGCCCGACATAGGAGTGGCCGAGCTGGCGCGAGATCAGGAAGGCCTGGTCCAGCGCCGCTTTCATCCGCGGCGAGACACCGATCTCGGTGCGCGGCCCCGCCTCCTCGGTGCCGCGCAGGGCGTTCTGGTCGATGTAGCCGCGCAGCTCCTCCGGCGAGATCTTGAAGCGCCGCAGGATCGCCTGGACCACCTCGCTCTCCGCCAGCTCGTAGAGCAGGTGCTCGGTGTCGACCTCGCGCTTGCCGAACTGCACTGCCCGCTCCGCCGCGCGCTGCAGCAGCTCCTTCGACTGCTCGCTGAAATGGCTCTGCAGGTTCAGGGCCGCGCGCTCGGGCCCCGGCGGGCCACGCCGCGGCACCCCGCCGGCAGGCACGGTCTGGCCGAAGAAATCCTCCAGCCCGGAGCCGCGGACCAGCGCCTCCAGCGGCGAGACGTAGCGCTGATGCCGCGCCAGCTGCTGGTAGTGGTAATCGCAGACATCGAGCTGCCGGCGCTGGCCGTTCTGCAGCACCGTGACGCGCACGGTGGCGGGCCGCTCCTGGCAGATGTCGCAGAGCTTCTGGGGCATGGTGACGTCTCCATTCCGGGTCCGGGTCGGCCTTCGGCCTGTTGCGGGACGGCCCGGGCGTGCGTCCGGGTCGGAAGATGGGCTGCTCCCCTTTCCCCGCCAACGTCTGGCGTCGGCGGCGGTTCCGGCGCAAGGCCCGATGCCCCCGCCGAAACGCGAATTTAAGCATCGCCCCGGCAGCATCCCCCTGGTCAAGTCGGAACGAACGCCATGCCAGTCGCCCATCTCCTCGCCCGCCGCGAAAAGCAGCGCCTCGACGACGTCCTGCGCGCCGCCGTCGCGGTCGAGCGGCGGCTGGCCGGGCTCGAGCGGCGGGACCGGGACGATGTGGCCGAAACCGGCCGGCAATTCGCGGTCGCCGACGCGCACGGGCTGCGGCAGATGCCGGCCTATCTGGCCGGGCTGCGCGCCCGCCGGGCCGCCCGGGCGGCGGAACGGGCCATGCTGCAGGCGGAGCTGGAGGCGCTGCGCCGGCGCATCCTGCTGCATCACCGCGAGGCGGAGAAGTTCGAGACGGTCGACGCCGCCCGCCGCGAGCGGGAGCGTCGCGAGCGCGACGCCAAGGCACGGACCGCGATGGCCGAGCTGGCGACGATCGGATTCGCCCTGCGCCGCCGCTCCTCTTGACGTCGCTCCCCAGCCGCGCTTCCCTCTTGCGTCTTTCGTAGAGTTAAAAAGCACAGGAGGGGCGGATGCGGACGGACGCCATGCCGATCGTGGATATCGCCGGCACGCCGCATGAGCGCGGCCGGGCGCATGGCGAGGCGCTGCAGCCGCAGATCGCCGAGATGGTCGAACGCTGGAGCCGCCGGGTGGAGACGCGGACCGGCGGCGGGGTCGGCGCCTTCCTCGGCCGCTTCCTGGCCGAGACGGATTTCCGGCCGGCGATCGCCCGCTGGACGCCGGAGCTGGAGGACGAGATCCGGGGCATCGCCGAAGGCGCGGGCCAGCCGGAGGAGATCATCTTCGCCCTGCAGCTGCTGGACGAGGAATGGTGGTATGGCGGCGCCGAATGGCCGGCCCATTGCAGCAGCCTGGCCCTGGCGCCGCGCGGCGGCCAGCCGGCCCGGGTGGCGCAGACGCTGGACCTGCCGCAATGGCGCGAGGGGCTGCAGGCGATGCTGCGCGTCACCGACGCGGAGGGCGGGCCGGCCTTCATCTTCACCTGCGCCGGCATGATCGGGCTGATGGGCGTGACCGCCCGCGGCTTCGGCCTGTGCGTCAACACCCTGATCCAGCTGAGCCACAGCCGCACCGGGCTGCCGGTCGCCTTCGTCGTCCGCGGCGCGCTGGCCCAGCCGGACCGGGCGGCGGCGACACGCTTCCTGGCCGCGGTCGACCATGCCTCGGGCCAGAACTACGTGCTCGGCGACCGGCACGGCGTCGCCATGCTGGAATGTTCGGCCGGGGCCAAGTCCGAGCACCGGCCCGGCGCCGACCGGCTGTGGCACACCAACCATCCGCTGGCCAGCAAGGACCTCGCGTCGGGCGGCATCGGCGACGACTGGCGCACGGATTCGGTGCTGCGCTGCGCCGCGCTGGAGCGTCGCCTGGCCGATCCCGCGGCCCCTGCCGACCTGGCGGCGGTGAAGGCCGCCCTGGCCTCGCGCGACGACCCGGCCTCGCCGGTCTCGATCCTGCCCGACCCGGCGGCGTCACCGGACAAGGGCTGCACGCTGACCGCCGTGATCTATGAGTTCGGCGATTCGACCATGCTGCACTATACGGGCGGTGCCCCCTCCGCCACCGACTGGGCGACGCTGCGGGTGGGCTGAACGCCAACCTCCGCCAAGGCGGCAGCCAGCCGCTCCTGCCCCTCTGCGGCCGGCATGCGCTCCTGCCGGTCCTGGGCCAGGAAGCGCTCCAGCGCCGGCAGCACGCGGATCGCGGCGTCGACGTCGGGGTCGGAGCCGGCGGCGTAGGCACCGATGCGGATCATCTCCGCCACCCCCTCATGCACCGCCAGCAGCTGCCGGGCACGGGCGGAGACGGCCAGCGCCTGCGACGCCAGCGCCCGGTCGACGGCGCGCGACAGGCTGCGCAGCACGTCGATCGCCGGAAAGCGGCCGGCCTGGGCGATCCGGCGCGACAGCACGATATGGCCGTCGAGGATGCCGCGCACCGTGTCGGAGACCGGCTCGTCATGGTCGTCGCCCTCGACCAGCACGGTGAACAGCGCGGTGATGTCGCCCTGTGCCCCGCCACCGGTGCCGGCGCGCTCCAGGAGGCGCGGCAGCTCGCCGAAGACCGAGGGCGGATAGCCGCGCGTGGTCGGCGGCTCCCCGGCCAGCAGCCCGATCTCGCGCAGCGCCGTGGCGTAGCGGGTCAGCGAATCCATCAGCAGCAGCACGGTCAGGCCGCGGTCGCGCAGATCCTCGGCCACCGCCATGGCCAGATGGGCGGCGTCGCGGCGCAAGAGGGCGCTCTCGTCGGAGGTCGCGACCACGACCACCGAGCGCGCCAGCCCCTCGGGCCCCAGCCCGTCCTCGATGAACTCGTTGACCTCCCGGCCGCGCTCGCCGACCAGCCCGATGACGATGGCGTCGGCCTCGGCGCCGCGCGCCAGCATCGACAGCAGGGTCGACTTGCCGACGCCGGCGGCGGCGAAGATGCCGAGGCGCTGGCCGCGGCACAAAGGGGTGAAGGCGTCGATCGTCCGGATTCCGGTCTCAACCAGCGGCCCGAGCCGTCGCCGCATCGTCGACAGGGGCGGCCTGCCGCGCAGCGGCCGCGGCGCGTCGCCCGCCGCGATCGGGCCGCAGCCGTCGATCGGCTCGCCCAGGCCGTTCACCACCCGGCCGAGCCAGGCGGCCGACGGGCGGATCAGCGCATCGCCCTGGCGCAGCTCGACCGCTTGGCCGGGGGCGATTCCGGCCGGGTCGTCCAGCGCCATCAGCACCGTCCGCCCGTCGCGGAAGCCGATCACCTCGCCGCGGATCCCGCGGGCCGGCGCCCCGCCGCCGCCGGCCAGCACCGTGCAGCGGTCGCCGAGCGCGATGCGGTGGCCGAGGCCGCCGGCCTCGATCGTCATCCCGGCCGCGGCGGCGACATGGCCGCGCAGCACCGGCCCCGGCAGCGCCGCGATCTCGGCCGCCGCCTGCCGAAGCAATTCCACCGCACGAGTCGGTCCTGTCATCGCATGAGTGCCTTGAATCCTTGTTGAAGCCGCCCGCTGAATCCTTTATTCGAATTCCTGTCGGACACAATTCCTTTTAAGTCCGAGCGAAAATTACCGGAAATTCGGGGGATCGCGGCATGGACATCAAGGCGATCGGGGTGGTCGGCCTGGCCGACAGCCGGATGACCTGGCTGGCCGAGCGGCAGAAGGCGGTGGCGCAGAACGTCGCCAATGCCGACCAGCCCGGCTATCGCGCCCGCGACCTGCCGCCCTTCGCCGAGATGCTGAGCGGGGCGCAGTCGCGCCTGGCCCTCGCCGCCACCCGCCCGGCGCATCTGGCCGGCACCCGGCCGGGCGGGCCGCTGGCGCCGCGGCCGGTCGAGACCTGGGCGGCCGACCCGAACGGCAACTCGGTCAATCTTGAGGAGCAGATGGTGCTGTCCGGCGAGATCCGGGACGCCTACGGCCTGGCCGCCGGCGTGTACCAGCGCAGCATGGGCTTCTTCCGCATCGCCACCGGACAATCGTGACGGGAGCCGAGGCATGGATCCGCTGAGCGCGGCGATGAAGGTCGGGGCCTCGGGCCTGCGGGCGCAGAGCCTGCGGCTGCGGGTGGTGGCCGAGAACGTCGCCAATGCCGACACCACCGCGGCCCAGCCGGGCGGCGACCCGTATCGCCGCAAGACCGTGACCTTCGCCTCGACCCTCGACCGCGCCAGCGGGGCGGAGGTGGTGGAGATCCGCCGCGTCGGCACCGACCAGAGCGCCTTCCCGCTGTCCTATGACCCCGGCCACCCGGCCGCGGACACCGCCGGCTACGTCAAGCGGCCCAACGTCAACACGGTGATCGAGATGGCCGACATGCGGGAGGCCTCGCGCAGCTACGAGGCCAATCTCTCGGTGATCGAGCAGGCGCGGGCGATGCTGTCCCGCACCGTCGACATGCTGCGCGGCTGACGCCATGGCCCTGCCGCCCCTGCTGCTGCAGCCGGTTGCCCCGGCCGGCGCCACCGCCGCCCCCCTGCCCGCCGCCGCAGCGCCGACCAGCGCCCCGGCCGGCCCGGCCGCGACCAGCTTCGGCGAGGTGCTGCGCGACGCCGCGACCTCGACCATGGACAGCCTGCGCGGCGCCGAGCGGGCGTCGCTGGCCGGGCTGCGCGGCGATGTCCCGGCGCAGCAGGTGGTGAACGCGGTGCTGGAGGCCGAGACCACGCTGCGCACGGTGGTGAACATCCGCGACCGGGCGATCGCCGCGTACAACGAAGTCATGCGCATGGCCATCTGACCCAGCGCCCCGATGAACGAGACCGACATCATCCAGGTGCTGCGCGACGGGCTGTGGACCTCGATCCTGGTGGCCGGCCCGGCGCTGGCGGTGGCGCTGGTGGTCAGCCTCGGCATCGCCCTGTTCCAGGCCCTGACCCAGGTGCAGGAGATGACGCTGACCTTCGTGCCCAAGGTCGTCGCCATCATCGCCACCGTCATGGTCGCCCTGCCGCTCATGTTCCAACTGCTGACCGGGCTGATGGAGCGGATGACCGACATCATTGTCCGGCTGTGATGGGGCTGAAGGAAATCCGGCACAGTCAAAAGAAGTCCCCCCTCCCCTTGCGGGTGGGGGGGAGGGGGAGGGGTCTGCGCGCGTCCGCGCGCGAATGGGCAGGGCACCGAACTCAC